>DBRE01000091.1:0-1478 GCA_002305535.1 Syntrophomonas sp. UBA1376 | reverse complement strand
CTGATGTATCCTAAGGGATACAACTTAGGTTGCTGCGTCAGAAACGGGCCGACCCTCCACTCCTCGCTGAGGTTTTTTCTAGAAGCGGGCCAGATTTTTGGCGAAAATAGTTCGGGCTTCTTCGACCATAGATTCAATCAGTTCTTTACAGGTAGTTACTTCTTTTATAAGACCTATGGATTGACCTACCATAAAGGCCGCATTATCCACATCACCGTTTTGCCAGGCAGCTTTGACCTTCTGTCCGGACAGCAGAGGAATCATCTCTGCCAGACCAGCACCTTGACTTTCCAAATCCAGTATTTGCTGAGCTAGCTGGTTTTTCAAGGCTCGTCCCTGAAGACCTATAGATTTGCAGATCAAGGTAGTATCGTTTTCCTGCCGCCGGATGAGCTCTTCCCAAATATCGGGATGAACGGCACATTCCTTAGTAGCAATGAACCTAGTAGCCATCAATACTCCTTCTGCCCCCAGGCTTAAAGCCGCTGCCAACCCACGACCATCAGCAATACCTCCGGTAGAAATAACCGGTATCTTTACACTTTCGACGATGCGAGGCACCAGAACCGTGGTGGTGACA
The DNA here is from genome assembly GCA_002305535.1 of Syntrophomonas sp. UBA1376. Taxonomy (GTDB): domain Bacteria; phylum Bacillota; class Syntrophomonadia; order Syntrophomonadales; family Syntrophomonadaceae; genus DTU018. Next base: position 898 of record DBRE01000091.1, on the reverse strand, counting down.
TCATCATTGAGGGGATGGCCTCCTTCTTCGATTCCAGCAGCAATAACAGCATCATAGCCGTATTTCTCGATGTTCAAGGCGTGACGCACTGCCCCTACTTTATGCATAACCTTTACGCCTGCCTTATGTAGCATATCCAGATACTTAACGGCTGGTTTGCCGGACACCTCGATCACATCAACTTTTTCTTCGGCGCATACCCGGAAGAAATCATCAAAAATCTCATCGGTAAAACGCATGGAGGGAAGCAGAGTTATATTTATGCCGATGGGTTTGGAAGTCAACTCGCGGGCGCGGTGGATAGCTTGACGAAACTCTTCGCCAGTGTCGTAGTTGCAGGCGGTGATATTACCCAGCCCACCAGCATTGGAGATGGCTGCGCATAGCTCAGGGGTGGCCAACCACAGCATTCCTCCGCAGATAATCGGGTATTCGATACCAAACAGCTCAGTTATTCTGGTCTTCACAATCATACCCCCCTAAGTAAAAATTTTGTTTGTTATCATTATATTACATTTATGAACATTCTAATAACAAAATTTACTACCGATACTCAGTCATAATTTTTTGGTGGGTAATATATACTGTATTGCCCGGCTTTTCATATTTATTGTTCAAGAATAGTCGGGACAAGGAGGGTCTTACTAAAGATCGCCGAGGTGAGGATAATGTTGGGAAGTTTTCGGATACGGATGCTTATAGTAGTCTTGATCGTTTTTCTGGTGGGACTGTCTGTCCAGTCTGATCATAGCAGCAGTTATATGGTGGAGTCTATTTTAACTAATTATGTTCTGAAGGATTATGGGGTGGAGACTAAGCTAGCTATGCTGCTGGAGAATACCCGCAACCAGATAAGCGATGATGCCCCGGTCATGGCCCATGGTGAAATGCAAGCTCC
>DBRE01000033.1:5232-27171 GCA_002305535.1 Syntrophomonas sp. UBA1376 | reverse complement strand
GGCCCTTCCATATAGCCTTTGTTCTTGCTGCTACATTTCAAAACCCGCGCAATCTCTCGGGCTACACTGGGTTTTTCTGCTAGTACTAACGATTTCATATAGACAATATACCTCTCAAATGGATTATCTTATTGTATCACAGGGCAGGAATATGTAACCAAGATTGGGATAGAAAGATGAAAGGCATAGAGATGGGGAAGGTTCGAGACTGCTGAAAGAGTACCCTTTTAAGTGTCATCCTGTGGGAGGCACGACCGAAGGATCTTTCCCTCTGGCACCAATAAAGATTCTTCGGCTACGCCTCAGAATGACACGTAAGGCATGGGGACGGTTAATGTGAAAGTGAAGGAATAATGGATATTCTCATCCTGTGGCAAGTCGGCACGAAGACCGCCCCCTCCCCCTACAAGGCAGACCCGCAGGCTAACGCCTACCACAACAGTTCATAATGCATGGCGTCACTGTAGCTGTTGCCCCAGCTGAAACCGGCTGGCTTGAAGGCTTTTTCCCATAGAATGAGATTGGGATCATGGGGTTCTTTAGCCGGATCCACATAACGATAGTGATCGCTGGCGTTGATGTCGATAGCTGTTCCCCAGGAGTGATTACTCAAATTGCGGCTGGCTGACCAGCCGATGTGGCGCGGCACCCAAGTACCGTCCATAGTTCGTATCAAACTGGTCAAGGGCACGGTTTTGCCGTTTATGGTGGCTGAGCCATTCTCGATATAGGTGAAGGCCTTTATAAATGCTCCGGCGGCATCTTTATGTACCTGTACCTGACGGTTTATACCGGGCAGGGTGATGGTGACTATGTTTTCTTTTACCCACTGAGGATCTATTTCGATCCTTCCCCCATAGGTATCCCGATAGCGGAATTGTCCAAAATATCCATTGACCTTGCTTAGTTTAGGATATTTGCTATCGTAAGCTGATGTATAGTTGGAGCCTGTCCCTCGTGAAGATGTGTCCAGGTTGGCTTGACCTGGTGGGTGTGTGCCTACGGCAGTGACCTGCGCCAGTGGTTCGGGCTTTGTTTTGACCTCCAAGCTTATCACTTCTTCAGCGGTTTTCTTGCCATCTAAAGCTGTGACTTTTATCTCATATGTACCCGGCTTCACCTTACCGGTGTCCCACTTAAAATCTAAGTTTTCACTCTGAACTTCCGAACAGACCGAACCATTTATCTCTAAAATAATGCTGACAACCTGTTGGTCATCGCTGGCATTTGCCGTGATGGATATGCTTCCCCCCTGGGTTACGGAGGCTTGATCGGCGGGTCTGGTGATGGCAACAGTGGGAGGCTGGTTTTCGGGTACAGTCAGGCTTTTTATTTCTCCTTGACCAACTCCTTTGTTATTGACGGCAAAGGCTTGGTAATAATAAGTAGTGCCTTCCTGCAAATCAGCTATCTCTGTTCCAAAGCCTTCTGCATTGGCCGGGACAGTGATCGTCTCACCGTTTTCCAGATCAGGGCTTGTCCCCCATATGAAGCCATACTGGCTGATCTCCTGACCGCCCGTATCGGTAATGGTTCCCATTAAGGTAGCCTTATTCTGGTTCTGATGGAGGCTGAATTCCCCGGTTTCCACCAGAGGCGGTGAAGAGGCATAGGCAAACTGATACACCAACAGTAGTACGACCGATATGACTACCAGTGTCAGGGGTATGATTATGCGATTTGATATGTACTGCATTCCTTACTCCTTATGTCGGCTTATTACGGCATTGATTTCTTCATTTCGATGCTAAAGAATATACAATTATTCTAACTATGCCAGTAAAAGCGAGTCAAAGGTAACATAAGGTAAACAAGGGGGAAAGGGCTTATTCTGTGAACGGAGATCTTAGCATATGTATTACAAATAGGCTTACTACAGCCCATGCATACTTGACTCCATGTGCGGAGGTCAAGCTGCCAGCGAGGTGTATTTCTATAGCTATACTTACTATCCGCTTTATCGATACCAGTGAAAAGGTGATCTTCCTTTCTTTTGATGATGGCCCCGAGCCCGTTTTTACCCCTTTAGCCTTGGCGTCATTAAAAAAGTACCAAAGTCAGGCCACCTGGTTTATTCTGGGCAAACAGGCCGAAAAGCATCCCGCTCTGCTCGGTGATATTTACCAGGGAGATAATGATATTGGGGTTCACAGCTATGACCATGTCAGTTTGACGGGATTATCACCCTGGCAGATCATTCAGCAACTGGAAAGGACCAAGACTCTGATCAACGCTGCCACCGGGCAGTTCTGGCCTTATTTTCGCCCTCCCAATGGGGCTTATAACAATAAGGTTTTAGATGCAGCAGCTGCGGTGGGATTTCAATGGAATGTGATGTGGTCAGTGGATCCTCGCGATTACCAGTCTACACCTCAACAGATCATCAATCATGTTTTGGTGAATCTTCAGCCGGGGGCCATAATTGTTCTGCACGAGGTGACCCCTTCCACCACCCAGGCTTTACCGATCCTTTTGCAGGAGATTGGAAAACGCGGCTACCGGGCTCGTAGCCTGGGCCAATATTTGCAGGAATTTTCAGGTGGCAACGAGGAATGATACTGAGAATCAGGAAGCAATGACAGCCTCCAGTGGTTGAGGAACGATGCCGCCTTCGCACCCGCGTGGGGCTCTGTGGCTTTAACAGTCTCTTCCGGGTGTACATTTAAGGTTTGCAGACTCCACAGGGCTCATATCCTGCATCTAGGGCCTCCTGTCGGAAATCGAACCACACCTGGTTGTGTGATTTGGTTCTTTGTCCGTGCTGGCAGTCAGGGTAGTGAAACTTCTTGGTGTTGGCATTTCCTAGCCAATTGCTGGACTCAAGGCGTTCTCCTTGAGCTGTGACTGGTTCTTCTTCTATGATCCCCCACAAGCCCCGCTCGGCCTCACGGGCCTCCTGTTGAGCAGCTTGGAAACGCTCCACATAACGTACATTGGGAGGATAGGTGGCTATCTGGGCATATCCTTCGGAAAGCAGAACTTCGTTAAACATTTCTCCATCCAGCCAGACGTAAGCCAAGAGCCGTCCATATCGATCCCTTTCCTCCACATCAAATTCCAGTACAACCTTCTGACCAGTCAGCTTCTCTTTGGTGAAGTTGCTGGCTTCTCTTCCATAGGGTTCCTCCCCTATGGTGGGATGAACCGTTTCGGGAGTATCTACTCCTATCAGGCGTACCTTTTCTTTGGTTCCTTGGAGGTTGACCTCCAGAGTATCCCCATCCACTACCCGGATGACCCGGACGGTGTTCGCATCGTCCTGACTGATCGCACAGCCAATGGCCAGCAGCGCAATGAGTAACCCAGCCACCACATAAATTGCTCTCTGTAAATTACCGCGCTGTATATGTGAAATGTACATGTTTTTTACCTCGTCTAATATGCTCCTCACTTAACTGAGGATTTAGCGTAATTCAATAAATCCTTCCACACTGTGACTCCAAGCAATAGCAAATAGTCTCCTGCGTGCCTTAGATCCTAACGCTAACGCACAGGATGACATTTCCAAGTAAAACTCTTCATAAATATTTGGAAGCTTCCCGGACACTTAAGGGGGCCAGGGTGTGAGTATTAACAAACTCCCGCACCCATTCCCGGTCAGTCTTGGAGTACTCGCGCAGGGCCCATCCAATAGCCTTGTTGATAAAAAACTCTTTGCTGTTGGTGTTTTTTTCGATGATCGATGACAAAACCTCGGTATCGGTACTGCTTTTGAATTTCAACTGATACAGTATGGCCGTGCGAGCCAGCCAGATATTGTCGCTGTCTGCCCAGGGCAGCAGACAGTTCTGTACCACCTCGGGATGCTGGAGGCAAATGCTCCCCACGGGGATGGCGGCCAGTTTGTCCACCGTGTCCCACCATGATTTCATGAGTATCAGGGTCTGCAAGTGATAGATGTCCTCCGGTTGTAAGCTGTCTTTCAGGGCAACCAGATAATCAAGGGCCAGATATTGAAATTCTCTTTCCGGCAAGTCCCAGAGCCGGTAAACATCCTGCCAATCTACCTCTCCCTGCCGCCGGACTCTTTTTATAAAATCCTTTTGCAATAGGGATCGATCCGGCCGAGATATCCCCAGAAAAGAAAACTGGTTTTTCATATAGGCAGCCATACCAACTGCTCGTTGGGGATCGCGGTTGGCGTAGAAGCTTTTGATCAGTTCGTCCATAGCATTACTTGCCTCCTTCTGGTAAAGCTGCAGCAGGCACGGGGTACGGTTCGAGGTCGTGGGTTAGGGGGCGATGCCCACATCGCCCCGCCGTAGGAAACGAGTGTCCCCGGGACGATGCCGACCAGTGAAAAATTGGTCATTCTGAGACGTAGTCGAAGAATCTTTACTGGTACCAGAGGGAAAGATCCTTCGGTCGTTCCTCCCTCAGGATGACAATAAAAAGAAATCCCCCAACTTGCCCACTACCAGGGGATGTGCACTTGAACTTCCTGGTGGCAGACCGGGCAGGTCACACTGTGAGTTCCTTTTTTGCGCGGTAAACGCAGTATTTTCTGGCAGTGAGGACAAGTACGATAACGATGGGTTCTTATGTCCTTTAGTCTGCGTATATCCAGCGAACCTTGCTTCTTGATCGGATTCCAAAACTTAAGAAATCTCTTGTTTTCTTCCTGCCGACTATAAATATTCCGGGAAAAAGCCCGGTAGATTATCCAGAAAATCACTATCCACAGTATGACTTCCAGGATAACTGAGCGGACAATGAGATTAACAAACAGCAATATAAAAGCCACCGTCACCAGAGCATAATACATCTGATCAATACCGTAGCGTCCCCTCATAAAACGCGCTAGTTTCTCTTGCAAATTCTCCATTTCAGTCACTCCTGTTATAACGGTGAACCACCATACAAATTGCCAGGCTGGCAGGCAAGCGGGTGTAAGACATGCTAGGGTGGGCCTGGTCTGAAGCAGCTATCTTATTATTTATCCTCACTTGGGCTGACGTAATGACAATTCATAGTACACTTCAGTCCAAACATCGGGCCTCTCCTCAGTAAAGCTTCTCTCCCAGAAACGAACCTGGTCTGAGTGATCTATCAATATGACCGTAGATGTCTTGGTTCCATAGCCGGACATGGTCACAAAGGCTGGTGCCAGACCTCTTTCCATTTCCAGACCTACCCCGGTATCGGGTAGCTCCTGGTCTTCCACCGGTTCCTGGTCAACCAGGATGGCAAATAACTGTTCTGGCTTTACCTCATCATGTTGCAAAGCCATTTCTAATGCCTGTTTCCCTTTGATCACCTTGGGCCAGGGATCATTCAGTAAGGCGTTACTCAATCCATGGATTCCGGGAGACACTGGGCGAAGTATCTGCTCCCGGTTGGAATAGTAATAGAGGGAGTCATGTTCGCCGATCAGCAAGTTAAAGCCATTGTACTCCTTACCTGCATCAGGGATCTGGTCAATATATGCTGATGGAGTCATAGTGCTGTCCAGGAATCTCTGCACCAAATGCCCCCGGGAAGGAGCGGTTTTTTTATTGCGAGAGGGATCTCGATAGTTGGTCAAGGCGGCAAAGCGTCCGTTGGTGGTTATACCCATCCAGGTACCGCCCTCTCTCAAGTCCCGCCCCGCCAGAATCTCAGGATTGTCCTGCCAAAAATCTGCCGGAGAAGTAGGACGGCTATAAAACTCATCTCGATTGGCAGCTACCACTAGTTTATACTTAGGATGACTCTCATAAGCAAATAGTATAAGGCACATATTCCCTCCATGTTTTAACCATCATAAGACCGGTTGGTAAATAATTCTGTTAACTGCAGAATAGCACCTAAACTACGGCAAGTAAAGGAATCATTTGCTCTGGTTATTTATGGTATAATGCAAGCAAACTAAAGCCCTCTAAGGAGTGATGTGATGAGTTCTCCACAATCATCTTCTATCAACACGCGAAAGGTTGCTATATTCTTAGGACTAGCTTTTTTCTTTGCATTGGTGATCGGGTCAATACCGGTTTTGCTTGGAGAGCAATGGGCGGGCAACGTTGCAGTGATCGTGGGGGTATTCTATATGCTCTTCCCGGCACTTATCGCCATTTTTGTGCAAAAGGTGTTATATCATGAACCGGTAATGGAACCGTTAAAAGTATCCTTTCGCTTAAATCGTTGGTTTCTCTGGGCCTGGATTTTGCCCGTGATTTTGGCCCTGGTAGCCATTCTGGTCGCCGTCTTGTTCCCCGGTGTTTCCTATTCCCCTGACATGGCAGGCATGCTGGAACGCTATCGCGACATTATGACTCCTGAGCAATTGGCAGAAATGGAACGTTCTATACAACAGATGCCGATACACCCCTTATTTCTTACCATTGTTCAGGGCATGATAGCCGGGATAACTGTTAACGCTCTGGCAGCTTTTGGTGAAGAACTAGGCTGGCGCGGCTTCCTGTTGCGGGAATTCAATGCACTGGGGTTTGCCCGGGCTTCACTATTCATCGGTATTATCTGGGGGGTATGGCATGCGCCTCTGATCCTGCAGGGCCACAATTATCCCCAGCACCCAGTGGCCGGAGTTTTTCTAATGATATTGTTCTGCCTGTTGTTGACTCCCTTGATCAACTTCATTACCTTGAAGGCTCGTTCGGTGATCGCAGCAGCGGTTTGGCACGGCACCTTAAACGGTACCGCCGGGATCGGGATCATGATGGTCAGTGGAGGCAGCGATTTGACTATTGGTATAACCGGTGCCGCCGGTCTGATCACCTTGCTGATCGCCAATGTTATCCTCTATTTCGCCACTCGGGGCTACCGTAGCATTGAATATGAGTACGATTAAGGCCAAATGCCTGCCGGCCCACAGCAGCCAGATCGGAAAGGTTGACATTTGAGGAATGTCCACATCTGTCAGGATACATATGTAGCCCTTTAGGGCAATGACATGACCCCTGCTCGCTTCTTGGGCACCCCATCATCTTCTAGTGCATAAACTTTTCGTAAACCAGGTGAATGGACTCAACCTTATCATCAGGGGCTATGGATCGGTTAAGGAGAGTTCCGTCATCCTTGAAGTTGAAGATCAACCACTGCCCTTCCTCCACTACAAACCATCCGGGCAGATCGTTTTCTTCAAAGTGATCCTTAGCCAGCCTATACTTTTCTTCATAGGCAGGCAAGACCTGGTCAGCTTTATCTCCGACCTGGTCTCCGGCAGAGGTGGCATATTCGCCATAAACATTGATCTGCAATACCGTACCGCTTTCTTCCCCTATGACGATCTCGATATTATCACCACCATAATACCAACAGGCGGTCTTTTCTCCGTACCAACTTCCATCAGCATGCAAGGTTTCCCTCCTGTAGTCATCCCCTAAAATTTGCTCAACCTCATCAGTACTATCGCCCAGACTAATTCCGGCCAAAGTAAGTGGTTCATCGACAGATGGCTGGTTCTGTTCCAGGTCGGTCTTTTCAGTGGGGGTCAGCGCTCCGCACCCGGCCACCAGCATAGTCATGAATACCAAAAATGTGATTGCGACATTTCTTCTCACTCTTACAGCCTCCAATAAACATTTGATTATTAAATATAGTACCGCTGATGTGTTCTAAATCTTACACCCCTGACACAATTGTCTGACTTTACTTCACAGGGAGGATATTGGTGAAGAATGTAGAAATGATATCTATATTCGCACAAGAATGTCTTCGAGCCTAGTTGCCTAAAGCTAACGCCAGGGCACTCAGGCCGATAGGGTGTATTTGGAAACGAATGCGCCTCCCAATGTGGAAAGAAGACCAATGATTGGCTATGCTTATGGTTAGCGGTCTGCTTTTCGCAGTCCGCTATTTGCTGTTTCTGGGGGGAAACACATGTATCGTTTAAGTGATGTGAGTCTGTCATTTGGGTCGCTGAAAGTGCTGGAAAACTTCAGTGCCGAGTTTGGCTGCAATCAATTTACCTGCCTGTTCGGGCCTTCCGGAATAGGAAAATCAACTATCTTGAACTTATTGTCAGGTCTCATCAAACCTGATTCTGGTGAGGTTTCTGTTACTAACGCCACCATCGGATATGTTTTTCAGGATACCCGTCTTTTGCCCTGGTGTACCGTTAGGGAAAACATGGAAATTGGATTATATGCAGCAAATGTTCCGAAAATCCGACGGGATAATATCGTGAACAGCATGATAGAACGATTGGGCTTGGCCGGTTTTACTGATTACTATCCTAACCAGTTGAGCGGAGGGATGAAGCAGCGAGTAGCGTTGGGACGAGCTTTTGTCGTTGATCCACAGCTACTGCTTCTGGATGAGCCCTTTTCCGGACTGGATGAAGCTTTAAAAATGGAGATGCGCAATTTGCTCAATGAGCTGATCAGCTGGCACCCCTGTACTACGGTATTTGTTACCCATGACTTCATGGAGGCGGTACAGCTGGCGGATAAGGTACTGCTGCTCAAAGAAAAGCCCTGTTCCGTACCGACGGTCTATCCCATCGATTCTGATCGTCGCTGTGACCTTAAGTATATTCAAGAATTGGAATCGGTCGTACTAGGAGGGGGGTAAAAAATATCAAGCTAGATAATCNNAATCCAGATAATAAAAGTATAAAAAATTGAGGGGGAATTAATGGTGAAGAAAAAATGGTTAGTTGCAACTTTGATAGCTGTAATGTTACTCAGTATCGCTGGCTGTGGTGGGCAGCAAGCTGAGGAGGCCAACCCGCCATCATCAGCAGATAATGAAAAGGTTTCCTTGGTAGTGGGTACTGCCCCAGGCCCAGTCAGTTATGGTATGGCCTATATGGTAGAAAACCCTGCCGACGATATGACGGTCAAAATCGAGCCCTGGAACAAATATGATCAGCTGTTAGCTATGATAACTTCTCAGCAGGTCAACATTTCCAGCACCCCGTTGACCAACGCCATCATGCTCTACAATAATGGAGTGGACGTGCAGTTAATAAATGTAGCGGTTTGGGGTATGCTGTATGTTTTAAGTCCGGAAGATACTGTCCAAAACATAACAGATCTTAAAGGCAAGCGAATAGGGGTAGCCGGTCAGGGCGGCAACCATGATTTGGTTTTACGCCATTTGCTGATTCAGAATGGTCTGGATCCGAATCAGGATGTGGAAATCATCTATCTTGATTTACCGGAAGCCTCATCCAAGCTGGCTAGCGGGGAGCTGAAATATGCGGTATTAAACGAACCTAATTCCAGTATGGCTACTTTGAATGCCCGGAAAAATGGAGTGGAACTGCACCGGGTTTTAGATTTGCAAGTGGAATGGCAGAAGCTGACCGGTCAAGAAAAAGCCCGCATTCCCCATGCCGGTTTTGTGGTAGTAAACGGCAGTCAGTTGGATAAAGCTGTCATAGAACAATTCCAGCAGAACTTCACAGCTGCGGCCCAGTGGATCAATGATAATCCTGAAGAAGCAGGTCCTCTGGTAGAAAAACACTTTGATTGGATGAAAGCTCCGGCGGTACAGCAGTCTTTACAATTCGCCCGTCTAAACTCAGTTCCGGCGGCTGACTGTCAGGAAGAAATTGATGCTTTCTTCACTGAGTTAAGCAAGACTGCTCCAGCGGAGGCCATAGGAGGAAAGCTTCCCGATGCAGGCTTCTATTTCCAGCCCTAGAAAGGACATAGCCTATAAGCTCCTGGGTACGGTTCTCATCATCCTCTTCTGGCAGCTTCTGTCGATGCGCTACTTAAGTGTACTGGTTCCCTCCCCCGCTGAGACTCTAACCGCTCTGAAACAGATGCTGCTCAGCGGGGAGATTACCAGCAACTTGCGCATCTCCTTTGAAAGGCAGATTGCCGGGCTATTGCTAGGGGTTGTCGCGGGAACAGCCACCGGATTATTGGCTGGACTAAGACGCCCTCTGGAGCTGATGATGAGTCCCCTGATCAATTCGTTGATCACCATTCCAGCGGTCATATTTGTAGTTATGGCCATGGTCTGGTTTGGCATGGGTACCGTTATGGCAGTCTTTTTGGTGTCCCTGCTGGTGTTCCCGATCATGCACATCAACATCGTAGAAGGCTTTAAATCAATTGATTCCAATTATTTGCAAATGGCTCGGATCTACCGAGTGCCGTTTAAAATACGATTACGAAAAATCTATCTACCGGGAATTCTGCATTCATTTTTGGCCGGAATCTCTTTAAGTGTGGCCACATCAATAAGATTGACTATTATGGCAGAATTACTGGGAGCTCAAGATGGCATGGGCCAGCGCATCGCCATTTCCCGGGCTTATCTGCAGACTGATCAGTTGTTTGCCTGGGTGCTGGTGTTGATTCTAATTGTATTCATCCTGGATTGGCTGCTGATACGACCCGTAAATAGAATGGCCAATCGGTGGAAAGCCCCTAACTAATGCGTACTATTTTAAGTATGCAAACCAGATAAGGAGGATTTTAATGCCTGATAACAACATTGTCTTGCAGCCAATTGGAGTAGTCCATACTGACGTGGACGACCCTATGGATATGCCCGTAGGCGGTAAAATGGCCAAAATTGAAATATTTTCCCCCTACCAGCCGGCGCTAAAGCTCATTGAGGAGAACTCTCATATTTGGTTGCTGCTGTGGTTTCACCTTGCTGATCGGGATGCTCTCACTGCCCGTCCTATCAAGATCAATCCTGACTTGCCCGAATATGGAGTGTTCGCTCTGCGGGCCTTTAACCGCCCCAACCCTATAGCTATAACGAGGGTAAGCTTGGAAAAGCGGGAAGAAAACTGCCTTTGGGTCAGTGGTCTGGATGCTGTGAATGGTACTCCCGTTCTGGATATAAAGCCCTATTACGAAGCTGACCGAGTTTTTTCTCCGCGCACTCCCTATATTAGACCTCGGGATCGCCAAATGCTCATGGAACAGTTTTGGCGTCATGCCGTAACTCATCATCAGGAAGAATGCTCCGACCTGTACCTGGCGGTACGTATGGCCGTGATAGCTGACGAAGCCTTAGGTCAACTCACCCGGGATGAAATAGTAGTCGATGTACAGGGCTCCCGCTGTTTGGTAGATGCTATACAGGGCATTACCAATGCACGTCTGGCTAATCCGGCTCGGCTCAGTTTTACAGAGATTGAATCCGGTCATCCACTGGTTCGGTGGTCAAAAGGAGAGCAATCCTTGACTTTGATCGGTAAACGCCCATTAAACCAGCATGAGTTCTGGAACCTGGATGACCAGGAAGTGATTGAGGTGCAAAGTTAGACAAAAGGGGGAGTTAATATGATTACCCATGAGGATTGGGAAACAAGTGTAAAATTTCACGGCCATATCTGTCCCGGAATAGCCGTTGGCCATCGCGCCTGCTGGTATGCCCGCAAACTCTTGAACCTCAGCAGCCCTTCCCTAGCATCCGAATATGTGGTAGTGGCTGAAAATGATCTATGCGGTGTAGATGCTGTACAGATCAACACAGGATGTACCGTAGGTAATGATGGCCTGATCATTGATCTGCAGGGTAAACAGGCCTTCAGCTTTATTCAAAAGAAGACCGGGAAAGGGGTACGTATTGTACTGGAAGCCCCCCTTTGGGACTCAAACCATCCTATTGAACTTCATCACAAGGTAAAGCTGGGAACTGCTTCCCCTGAAGAAGCCCAGGAGTTTTTCCGCTTGCGCAAACAGCGCGGTGAAGAATTGCTAAAGCTCACCGATGAAGAACTGTTTAAAGCCGATTTTATTGAGCAAAAAATCCCAGGCAAACCCCGGCTTCATCCCGTAGTCCGCTGCAGCCGCTGCGATGAACAGGTTATGCTACCTTGGGCTGAAAAGCATGGGGAGCAAACACTCTGTCCCAGCTGCAGAAAACAATAAAGGCTGAAAGGCAGGTACAATAAATATGAAAATCAGCGCACGCAACACCTTGCAGGGCAAGGTAATAAATATGCTCTCCGGTACAGTTAACACTGAAGTTCAGCTGGAGCTCCCTGGCGGAGACACCATTACCGCCGTAATAACCAAAGAAGCAGCTCAAAAGCTGGAACTGGAGCTTGGTAAAACAGCCTACGCTATTATCGACTCCTATAATGTTTTAATAGGTGTTGATTAGCGGGTTGTTACTTAAATGGAGGTGTTGTCGATCCCTGACAGCACCTCATATTATTTTTATGCCTTTTTGAGCATTTTATGACAAAACCAGCATATTCTATGGTATGCTATTACAAACCTATACACAATCTGAAAGGAAATGGTGGCTGGTTAGATGAGCAGCAAGCTGAAATGGCTAGGACTTTTTGCTTTAGCTGGGTTTGCCATGATGCTGATGACCAAAATACCGGCATTGGGTTTGGCAGAAGCTGAATTCTGTGGCGTATGCCATGCCATGGATGAGCAAGTCTCAACTTATCTCCATTCACCCCATGCCAACTATGCCAATTGCGGTGACTGTCATGACCCTCATGGATTAGTCACCGGCAGTGTTTTCGCGGCCTATACGGGAGCACGCGACCTGTATCGTGTGGTTACCAACACCATTCCCCTGGAAATTCGCACCACTGGTCTCAGTAAAAAAGTTATTCAAGAAAACTGCATGCGCTGCCACGGGGATATCATGTCCACTATTGGTGATACCAGCTACGACAGAGGAAGCTATTGTTTTCATTGTCATCACGAGATCGTTCATGAGAAATGATGGGCAAGGAGGAGGATATCTTGAGTTCAGACCAGATCAAAAAACTGCTGTTAATTGCAGTGCCAGCTCTAGTGGTAGTATTGGTGGTAACTGTATTCTTATTTAACCGCCACAATACTGTTGACCTGGAAGGACCGGTAGGAGAAATAGCTGCCAATGAAACCAATTCGGAAGCTTGGGCCCACTATTACCCAGCTCATTGGGACAGCTATCAAGCCAATTACGCCAATGTCGAGAAACCTTCTCATTTTGACACCAAGCCTTATTTGAAAACCATCTATGCCGGCTTTGGTTTTGCCCAAGAGTATAATGAGCCCCGCGGTCATGTCTATACCATCGAAGACATTCTCGCCATTGACCCAGCCCGCAAGAAGGCAGGGGCCTCTTGTTTTACCTGTAAATCTACTCAGGTTCCCGAAACCATAGAAAAATATGGAGCGCAGTATTACTTAATGACCTTTGATGATCTAAAGGATGAGATAGTAGAACCTATCGGCTGTTTAGACTGCCATGACCCCAAAACCATGAAATTGAGGTTGAGCCGCCCTGCTTTGATCGATGCCCTGCAGAGACAAGGCCGCGACTTGGATAGTATCACCAACCAGGAAATGCGCAGTTTAGTATGTGCCCAGTGTCACGTGACCTATTATTTTGAACCTGAGACTAAAGAGATCACCTTCCCCTGGGATAAGGGGATCAAGGCTGATCAAATACTGGCTTACTATGATGAAGAGGGCTTCAGTGAATGGGTGCACCCCGATGCCGGCACCGGTTTGGTAAAGCCGCGCCATGCCGAGTATGAGACTTTCATGAATAGCACCCATCAATCAGCTGGAGTAGCCTGCGCCGACTGTCATATGCCCTATACCCGAATTGGCAATAAGAAGATCAGTTCCCATACCTGGCAAAGTCCTTTGAATAATATCGAGGAAAGCTGCACTACCTGTCATCGCAATGGCACAGATTGGTTGACCGAACGAGTGGAAACCATACAGGCCCAAGTTATCCAAAGTCAGGATCTGGCTGGCAATGCGGTAGTAGATGCTATAAATGAACTAAAAGTCAGCAGCGCAGCTCCCCAGGTCGACCAGGCTAAACTGAAAGAGGCTCAGCGACTCCACCGCGAAGCCCAATGGTACCTGGATTTCGTGGCCGTTACCAATGGCTACGGCTTCCATAATCCAACTGAGACCATCAATAACCTAAGCATGGCCATTGACTCCGCCCACAAATCAGTACTGCTGGCTCGGGAAGCTCGAGGTCTCGAGTAGACCCGGATTATTCTAGGAGTATATCAACAAGGCCTGGATCCGTTGAATTTCCCGGATCCAGGCCTTTTCGCGCCATTTATCTGGCATCGTCATCCTGAGGGAGGAACGACGGAAGGATCTTTCCCTTTGGTATCAAGTAAAGATTGTACTGCTAAGCCTCACAATAGTATATCCAGCACTTCCCAATATTTAGTTATTGGTGGTAAAATATGTTATCCGATATTGGGAGGGGATCATGCATGCAGAAATTTAGCTGGTTTGTAACGGGATGCCTGGTAGGAATTATGCTGTGTTCCAGCGTGGCTTTGGCTGCGCCGGTGGTAGCTGAATCAGCCGTTTTTCATTATTTCTTCCATGGGGTTGAAAAGACACCGCCTGCTGATCAGCAAGGTTTGGTGGTAAATGGACGCGCTTATGTGCCATTACGCTTTGTAGCAGAGTCATTGAACCTGCCCGTTGACTATGATGCGGCTACCAAGACCATTTATGTCGGGGCTAGAATAGTCGACCTGGTAAACATTCAACCAGTCACTATCCGCAATGTGGAGAAAAAATCGGTCAGTATTGCTGGAACCTCTTACGTAAATATTCTGTGGCTCAGGGACACAGCTTGGGCCAAGTGGGATTTGGGGCAGAAATATACCAAGTTGACGCTGGTAACAGGCTATGACTCGGAGTTGATAGGCGCTGAACGGGGCGGCAAGCTTACCATTATGGCAGATGGTAAAGTAATTGGGGACACCGAAAACCTCACCGCACAAGATGGCATCCAAGAATACACTTTTGATATGACTGGTGTTAAACAGGTGGAGATTCAAAGTGGTGATGCCTGGTCCAACAGCCTTATATTAAAAGCGGTAGTCGAGTAGAACATGGTGAGGAGGGGACATTCTTTGAGAAACCGGTTGGTATGGATAACTCTCTTGGCTCTTTTCTCCGCCTTGTTCTTAGTCGGATGCGGGACTGAGCAGGATACTGCTTCTGATACAAGTTCCTCCTCTCTGGTGGATCCGACTCAGCTGCTAACCAAACAAGAAGCCGAAGAGATTTTGGGTGAACCTGTCAAAGAAGCCAAGGTCAACAGTAGTCCCATTGGTCAACAAATTTTATTCTATGAACCTGTCAATGAAACCGATTCCCTGCGATACGTGCAGCTATCGGTCAATCAAACCGCTGCTATGCCCGAGGCTATGAGGGAATCCGGTTCCTCAGCGGCTACCCTGTTCGCTGACTGTAAAAAGCTGCTGGAACAGGCCGAGACCGTCAGCGGATTAGGTGATGATGCTTTCTGGGGAGGCAGCGGCCTGGCAGCAGGCGCGGGTCTGCATGTTCTGAAAGGTGACGTCTATTTTTCCATTGATGCAGCTTTGGGGGATGATGTCGTCAGTCGTGAAGCAGCTGAGAAGCAAGCGGCAAAGGTATTGAATAGGTTATAATTGGGCGTGTCACAGGGACGGGGTTGTTGACAACTCGCTTTCAATAGGTTGGAATGTCTTTGGCCCTGAGGGATGCTTTCCCCCAGGGCCATTGTTGTTGATAGATGCCATTGTCTATTGGCTTGACTTGGAAAACATATTTTAGTCAGCCAGAAATTACTTTCACATAACAGTTGCGCTGACGCGGTCCATCGAACTCGCAAAAATAAATCCCCTGCCAGGTTCCCAGCACCAGGCACCCCGCAGTGATAGGAATCAGCTCGGAAGATCCCAGGGTGCTGGCTTTGAGGTGAGCAGCGGAGTTGCCTTCACCATGACGATCCCGGGGATGATTCCAGGGATACATCTCTTCCAGGCGCAGCATAATATCATGTACCACATCGGGATCAGCGTTTTCATTGATAGTGATAGCTGCGGTGGTATGCGGGCAGTAAACCAGAGCTATACCCTCCTGGACTTGCTCCTGGGTAATAATATTTTGCACCTGAGCTGTGATATCCAACATCTGATCATGTTTTCCTGTTGTCAGCTTAACCTTATGTAGCAACACGCCACCTCCAATTGTCCGGTTGCCACGGGAGTTGTTATTAACCTCGTCCTCCTGGCAGCCCGGGTTTAGCGGCTTTTTGTCTGCGTTTGACAAGGGCCCGCACTGCCAGTGCTACCAGCAGTAATATCACAATTAAAAGGCCGTAAACTGCCAGGGCTATTCCGTTAGGATCGGCCAGTATGGCCCCTAGTGATGGATCATTGTCAACTATCTTGCGCCCCTGTTTCTGGCTATAGTATTCAGGTATCTGGGGCACCCCATCCACAGCTTCGAAAGACTGCAGATACCCAGCCAGGGCGGCCCATTCCTTAATTTCATTATTATCTGCATCCCTTATGATATGGGCTTCAAAATCGGTGATTGGAAGCCCCTCTTTGGTTTTGGGCACCAGAGACAGCAGCCCGAAGGATTTGTCACCTACTATGGAAAGCATTTGGGCGGAGTACAGCCCGGCCGCTACCCGATATAGTTTATCATCCTGGATTTCTTTCCGGGAGCCATCTGGTTTGAGCAAAGCCGCCTCGGTCACTTTGTTGAAAATCATGCGGTGGGGATTAAAGGTATAAGTGAGCCCAGACATATATAGCTGGGCCGGTTTCATAAGGGGTGCTACCGAGGCATCTACCTCACAGGCAGTTTTCAGCTCTTTACCGGTCAAATACACAGACAGTAGCGGGTAGCCAGATCTCTTGTCCGGGCCGATCCCCAATGAACTCACATTAAAGGCATCCGCTACGGTGATGTGGCCTTTCACGAAAGAAGCCCGGATCGTACCAGCCGGTACCACAGCTACATCAATGGGTTGGTAATCGTCACCTTCCGCCTGTTCAACTGCGTAGATATAGGCATCAGCAATTAAATTAGCCAGAGGCTGTTCATCATGTATGTCCTCCAGGTCTGATACCGGAGTAAAGCTGAAGGGGGTATAAGCCAGAATATCATCAAAATCCATGTTCAATCGTTTTAGGTATCTGTCTTGCACCAGGGCCTTAAACTCTTCGAGACGTTGTCCCAGAAACTCATCCGGGACAATATCCTTGCTGATCGGCAGCAGTTGGTAATTCAGCTGGGACCAGATGCCCGGGGATTCATGTGCTAAAGTGATCTTACCCAAATTCTTGCCATAATGGCCCGCTGAGCAGATATAAGTATCCCCCACCACTATGGCTTCATGCAGGGTGGTATGAGAGTGTCCGCTGATGATGACATCGATTTCCGGTACCTTTTTGGCCAGAATCACATCTTCCGACTTATCTAAATCTTGGTCGGTGCCGGAATGGGACAGGCAGACGATCATATCCACTTTTTCCTGCTGTTCCAGTTTATTCACAATTTGGCCTGCTGTTTCCACTGGGTCAGCAAATTCCACTCCGGCCATGGGAGCGTTGGAAATAGCATTCTTGCCGATAATGCCAAAAACACCAATTTTGTATCCCTTACGGTGCAAAATGGTGTAATCTTTGACTCCATATTCATCCATGGCGTGCTGTAACTGCTGCACATCTTCACCGATTATCCGGCCTTCAGCATCTACCGGATACTGGAGATTGGCAGCTAATATCTGCGGTAGTTGATCTCCGCTCTTTCTGGCAGCCATCAGACTGCCGGCCAGACCATCGGGGCGAAAGTCAAATTCATGATTGCCGAAGGTAGTGGCATCATAGCCCATCTGCCCCAGCATCCTTAAACCAGGTGAGTCCTCACTGAAGATAGTCTGGAAAAGTGTCCCCATAGAAAAATCACCAGCATCCACCAAGAGCAGGTCTGGATCTTTAGCCCGTTCCTGGTTGATAACAGTAAGCAGGCGAGCATAACCTCCCTGCTCAACAGCCAGGCCATTCTCCTCCACGGTATAGGGCAGCAGGTTATCATGCAGATCATGGGTAAATAGAATGGTAAGAGCTTCACTATCAGTATCGGCAATCCCATAAGGTGCTCCGGTAAACAGAAGCGCGGCTGTCAGCAGCAAAACCAAGACTCCGGCCAGTTTTTTCATGTTCTAACCCTCCACCTCGATAATCAGTAACCTTTTTATACAAATCACTACCGTACCTGTTGACATTCCATTTGTACGTAAATCTAACTAATTTTAGCATAAGATGGCACTATGTTTTTAGAATGAGAGTTTTGCATGATTACTGCGTAGAATGTCATCCTAAGCCTTAGCAAAGGATCTACGGCATTTGCCCGGCTCTTCGCTATCGCTCAGAGTGACAATGCCAGGGTCGCCAGGCATTTGCTGGCCAAACAGGGATCATTTATTCGGCTAAGAATTTGACTTGGTTGCGGCCGGCGTGCTTGGCTTGATACAAGGCTCTGTCGGCTAGCTGGAATAAATCCATAGGTGAAGAACCGCGATCTGGAATCCGGCTGCTCACACCTATGCTGACAGTAACATAGGCATATTCTCCCGTGAGATCATCACTAGGGATTTTCAGGCCTTCAATAGCTTGGCAAAGGGACAAAGCCATCTTGACTGCTTCTTCTTCTCCTGCTTCTGGTATGATTACTACAAATTCGTCCCCTCCATAGCGAGCCACCAGATCACTGGCTCGATTAAACATTCCATCTATGGCATGGGCAACCTTGATCAAACACTGATCACCAGCCTGATGCCCATAAGCATCGTTATATCCTTTGAAAAAATCCACATCTATCAACAGCACAGCAAGGGGCCTCTGGTTACGCAAACAGCGCTTCCATTCCATCTCCAAGGTCTGATCGAAGTGGCGTCTGTTCCACAAATCAGTTAAAGGATCTTTTAATGTGAGGATCTTTAATACTTGATTGACCTTTTCCAGCTTAGCCTTTTGCCTTTCTACTTCCTGTTTTGATTTTTCCAGAGCAACAGTGCGTTTGCTCACTATCTTATCAAGATCAATATTGATCTCCGTCAATTTACGGGTCATCTCTTCTTGTTGATCAAAGGCGAATGCCGACTTCTGCGCCAGCACCAGGGATTGGGTAAATACAAAAACCAATTGGCCAAAAGAAGAGAGGCTGTCGCTTCTGATGATAGATCTTAACCAGAGAGAGCCATGATCACTCATCCACACGCTCAAGAAGACGATGTCATTTATCGATGCCGCAAACAGAACCAAGGCTCCCACAACAACCAGAGTGGCCCCCGGTTCCTTGCGGCGCAAGACACCCGTCATGGCATAGACCAGGTATATAATGACTAGCAAGGCGAATAGTTGATAAGCTGGATTTACCACTGAAAAAATCCGGGCTGGTGTTAAGAGAACCAGACCGGCAAAACTAAATCCCACCACTTGAATTATTCTTAAAATCCTAGAAGATATGTCCTGAGGGAATACGGACTTAAAGAACATGACTATCACGGGAACCCCCAGGTAAAAAGCCAGGGTTTGGACTTTGTGAGCTACTTCCCAGTTAAAACCTGGATATAAGTGAATAAAGAATCTTTCGCCTACCAATATTGTTCTGCTGGCTATCAACAAACAGAACAGTCCAAAATAGAGAGCTGAGTAATCCCTTTTGCGGAAGCTAAACAAGGCCAGGTGATATAAACCAATAATCAACAAACCGCCGAATAAGAAGAGCTCATAAGCAATGTTTTTAGATCTTAGATCCAGGATGTGTTTTTCACTGCCAATAATAATACTCTCCAGAATACCCCCACTGCGGTGATAGAAGTTTGACACCTGGATCACTATTTCATTCTCGCCTGCTTTAGCATCAAAAATTGCCACCTGGGGGAGATACTGAGGAGTCATGGTGGCCCGATCGGTTCCGACCGTTCCAGCCGAAGCCACCGGTTTTTCATTGACCCAAAGCTGGTAAGCGGTAAATACTCTTGGCATTTTAACGGCCAATCTAACATCAGCACTGGTTTCAAACATTAATCGATAAGTGGCATATCCTTCGCCCGATAATTCGATGCCGTCTATGTGATAACCGTTCCATGCACCCGGGAAGTCTATGTAGCTCCACTTCAGGTCATCACTGAATTCTTCTGGCTCCAGCAGTTCATCCCAATAGAATCTCCACTGCCCATCTAACTTAACAATCCCGGCTTCCGGCTGCCATTCAGTCAAATCCAGAACCCCTTCTACAGCCTGATGGCTTGGTTCAGATACTACTGGCAAGCATCCTCCGGCCAATGGCAATATCAGTAAGAGCGCCGTTATGATCAGGATATGCCATTTACGAAAACGCATTAAGATAACTCCTTATTCCTCAAGGCCAATTTTCCGAGATTGAATATAGGTCAAGCTATATTACTTTTCAGTGGGAATTGTACCAATAATAGCTGAAGTTAGTAACCTTTAACATTATTATAGATATTTCGACACTAATTGGCTATTGCTCAGAAGGTTTCCTTCTATCGGCGACAGGATTGCTTGCCAAAATCAAGTTGGCAACGCAGGTGTTCAGCTATAGTAAATGGGCTTGAATAAGCGAAGGTGGGCTCTATTATGTCTACAAGGGCAAAATAAAATAGGGGCACTCACTAGCGGAGAGCCCCCAGATATGCTACTTTTTAGTTGCTCAATTCCTTTAACTGCTCTGGAGAAGGATGATTGGGGATCACTGCCACCTGTTCCCCCTTAAATGTGAAGACGATATGATCTTCATCGGTGATTTCACCTATTACCGCCGCAGCGGCTCCATTATAGCTACGGATAGCGGCCAGGACTTCGTCCACATGATCCGGTTCCACCTGCAGCAGCATACGTGCCTGGGTTTCGCAGATCATAATTTCTTCAGGAGTGATATCTTGGGCCTTCACCGGCACCGCCCCCAGGTCAACTCGCGCGCCCAGACCGCCAAAGCGAGCAGACTCGCACACGGCGGCTCCAATACCGGCAGCCCCCAAATCAGAACAGGCCTTGATTTTGCCAGTCTTAAAAGCCGCTAACGTAGTCTCCATGGTCTGCCGTTCTTCATTAAATAAAGCTACGGCGGGTTTCAAAGTATCGACTAACCCTGCCCGGAACAGAGTATCATTACCATCAGTACCGGTTTCACCGATTATGATGATTTTATCCCCAGCTGACTTGGCAGATTTGGTCAAAGGCTTTTCTGTGACCTGATGACCGATAACTGCCACTACTACCGCTGGTACTATATCACTAAATGAGGTGGAGAAACCTCCTCCCACCACAAACACATCCATGCTTGAACACATATCTGCAATGCCTTTTAACATCAGGTTGATCCGGTCTTTACTGGTCATAACCTGACACTGTCCACAGGTGCATTCCCCGTCAAAGCCACAGGGACCGACGATAACCTCTTCTTCCAAAGGGCGTGTCCCGATGAAATCCAACAGAAAAACCGGCCGCGCCCCCATAGCTACTACATCGCGCATGGCGCCGCCAGCTCCCGTAGCCGCACTGTCATAAGGACTGGTAACACATGGTGAGCAATGACTTTCCATCTTGGCCACAACCAGACCTTCTCTATCGGGCAGTTTGAATACTGCGGCATCATCATTGGCATCAGGCCCCACTAACAAAGCTGAGGGCCAGGTTTGGTTAACTTTTTCATTGAGCTGCTTAAAAAGGCCAAAATCAATAGCCTTATCAGTATTATGGTGCAGGTGCACAAATAGTGCATGCATGAGAGCCTTTTCAACTTTATTCATTTAACATCCTCCTACAAAAATTGACTGCCTATTCTGTTGGTATCCAGCATTTCCAAACTATAAAGATTTCAATATGATTTTATCATAAATGAAAGACAGGGCGCATCCAACCTTGGCGGGTATAACTTGCCCTCGCCTACCTTGTCAGCGGCCGCCCGCTATTTCCCATAGGTATAGCGATGCCACTGTACCATAGGGAGAATATCTTTTCCTATGTTTATCGAATTGCTCCCTGGTTAATTCGGTCAATCCATACAGATTCATCATCCCCTTGCGGATAGCATGATCACCCCAGCTGACCACATCCGGGCGCTGCATGGAGAATATCAACATCATCTCCGCGGTCCAAACCCCTACCCCATGCAGTGAGGACAATCGTTTAATTATTTCCCCATCAGGCAAGCTATTTAGTCGATCCAAATCCAAACTACCCTCAAGAGCGGCCTCAGCAACTCCTTTAATATA
>DBRE01000033.1:0-5217 GCA_002305535.1 Syntrophomonas sp. UBA1376 | reverse complement strand
ACCCGATTCCAAACTGTAGCAGCAGCTTGTTTGGAAATCTGCTGCCCGACTATGCTGTGTACCAGTGCGGTAAACAAATCGGGGATGACTTGCCGCTCCACTCTGCCGATCCTTTCGATAGCAGCGCCCAGCTTTTTATCCTTCTTTTGCAAATATTCTATGGAACTCTGGTCATATTCGAAAATAGCCATTGGTATGTTTATCTCCTATTGCGAAATATCTCTGCCCTCTCCAAAGAGATGACATCGATCCCCTTCCCCTGGCAACCCCGTTTCATTTGGACAGCAGGAAAAAACACCCTCATGCATAATATAAATATATCAGACTTCAAGCGAGGTGAAAGCAATGCACACTCCGGAGTTACCTAATTATTATGCCTTAATATGGACTCTAGTCAACATTCTTTTATTGTTAGTACCAATAGTATTGATCATAGGGCTAGTTTGGTATATAAAACAAAAACAGGCTTTTCAAAAGGGCTTACTGGACAGAATGGATCACCTGATCAATATACTGGAAAAGGATACCGTTAAGTAGATCCGCGAATCACAGCCCTTTGTCTAAATCANNTTGCTGGTTTTTCCTGTCTTGGAACGCATATAGCTAACCTTAATAAGTAAACCTTTGATAGAATCTAATGTAAGATACCAAGAAATAAGTGCAGAATTGAAGTGATTTTTATGCGCAGATTGTTGAAAAATCTATTCAGCCGGGTAGTAATATTCGGACTGGCTATTTTAGTCCAACTGATCATATTAATACTGATAATTTGGCACTTCAGCAACTATTTCGCGGTTTTTTATGGTGTCTTCGCGCTGATCAGTTTGGTTGCGGTTTTGATCATTGTCAATAGCCGTGGCAATCCCGCCTATAAAATCGCCTGGATCATTCCCATTATGCTGTTTCCCATATTCGGGGGACTATTCTATCTAATGTTCGGTGGAAACAAAACCAGTCGCAAGAGCAAGCGTAAAATGGAGTTGATAAGCCAAAAAACTACGGAAGCTCTTGGGCAGAATCAGGATGTTCTAGACCAACTGGATAAGGAGAACCAGGGAGCGGCCAACCAGGCCCGCTATATCTATGACTATAGTTACTACCCGGTTTATACTGGCACCACCAGCCATTACTTGTCCTCCGGGGAAATGAAATTCGAATGCCTCTTGGAAGAGTTGAAAAAAGCCGAGCGCTACATTTTTCTGGAGTATTTCATAATTGAGCAAGGTACGATGTGGTCGGCTATCCTGGACATCCTGGTAGAGAAAGCCCAGCAAGGAGTCGATGTGCGCGTCATATATGATGATGTGGGCTGTCTACTCAAGCTGCCTTATGGTTATGATCGCTACCTGGAAAGCCTGGGAATCAAATGTCGTGTTTTTAATCCATTCCGCCCAGTACTCTCGGTGCGGCTCAATAACCGAGATCATCGGAAAATAGCAGTGATAGATGGCCATACCGCCATTACCGGGGGCATCAATCTGGCTGATGAATACATCAATGAAGTTGCGCGATTCGGTCACTGGAAAGATACCTCTATCCTCATCCAGGGCGAAGCCGTCTGGAACCTGGTGGTAATGTTCCTCGCGTTGTGGGATTGGCTGTGCGGCATCAAAGAAGATTATGAGGAGTTCAAACCACTACCCGAATATGCGGAGCTATTTACCAGCGATGGATACGTGCAGCCCTTTGCTGACAGTCCTCTCGATGATGAGTCCGTGAGCCAATCGGTCTTCCTGAATATGATCGGGGGAGCCAAACGATATGTCTATATCAATACCCCCTACCTGATATTGGACAACGAGATGACTACTGCTCTGTGCCTGGCGGCCAAGCGCGGAGTGGATGTGCGCATAGTGACTCCTCGGATCGGAGATAGATGGTTCGTTCATGCCGTGACACGTTCCAACTATGAAGTGCTGATAGAAGCCGGAGTTCGCATCTATGAATATACGCCCGGATTCATGCATGCCAAAACTTTCGTAGTAGACGATCAGTTTGCCGTAGTGGGCACCATTAATCTGGACTACCGCAGCCTGTACCTCCACTTCGAATGCGGAGTATGGCTGTATAAGACCCAAAGCGTAATGGAAATCAAAGAAGATTATCTGCAGACTCTGGCAGTCTCCCAGCTGATAACACTAGAGGAATGTCACAATGTAAAATGGTACAAAAAGCTGGCCCGGTCTTTACTAAGACTGTTTGCCCCTTTGATGTAGCAACAGTCAGAACTATGTTGGGGTCGTGTCATTGCCCTAAGGTTGTTGTAAAAACACCTTCCGAGCTTGTCATTGCTGCGAAAATGGCTCCCGCTGTGTCATCGCGAGGAGCATAGCGACGTGGCGATCTCTGCCAGAGTCTACGATTTGAGTTAATAGATGGACAGCAACATCATTATTCATAAACTACCACCAGGGAGGTTATGAACTTGCTATTTCAACCCCGCATCATGAAAAAGACCGTCAAAGAACTGCGTAAAAACCAGGGCTATACTGCCAAAGAACTGGCCCTAAAGCTGAAAATAAATACCAGTACCATCTTAAAAGTGGATGACCTCCCCCTCAAGGATGTCCCCGAACCACTGCAGTCCCGACTGCTGCCCATTTTAAGAGGTGACCACACCGATAAGATCCCCTGGCTTTAATGGGTTACACTGGGACGTTCTTTCTGTAACAAGTTTTACGCCCTTTGTACATTCATTGCATTGAGTCCCGTAACCCGAACTATTTGATGAAGGGTTGCCCCTTCACTCGATTTGATTGGTCTCAGTATTGCATTGCGCTTTTCCTTTTCCATACCCTGTAGCCTTCCAATCGGTTCGCCCTTCAGCTTTTCCGCGCTCTGCGGTTCGTTTGACAGTTTTGCCCTGTTATATGACATTGTGGTTTCCTCCTTGATTTTTTGAAAAGAAATCGCCACACTTTCATGTGACGATTGCTTGAAGATAGTGTTTTTATTGGCGTTTGTTCAGGTTCGTCCGCCGCCGCGTCGTCAAACAGAATTGCCATATAATCGCGTCTGCCGTAAAGCACGCGGCTAATGTAAACGCTGTCCGTTTGTGCGCGGTAGAATAAGAGATAGTTTCCGCAGACAAGAAAGCAGTAATTGGTTTCCGTTTTTACGACACCGGACAATAGCGAACCGATAAAGGGGAAGTCCCCGAGTTTATCTACAGCGTCTTGAATTTTGTTCACAGTGTTTAACGCAGCTATCGAACTTTTCAAAGTGTCTGCGATATAATCTCCAATTTCCTCCAAGTCCTGTATAGCGGCGGCAGAGTATCTGATTTTAGCCACTATAACGCTCCCCAAGCCGCTTCCTGACATCATCGGCGTCAATCCATCCGTGTTCCTCCCCGGAACGCTCTCCTTTGTCCAATTCCGATTTCAGCTTCCTCCAAGCCAGCATTTTTTCATATTCCCTGTATTCCTCTATATCCATAACCGCATAACGTCCGTGGCCGTTTTTTGTTAAAAAGACAGGGGAGCCGATGGCGACGTAGCTTAATTACTTGCTTTCCTGCGGGGCTTGTGTTTCACTGAACAGCTCAGAAGGTCAACTCACGACACAAAAGAACCGCCCCCTTGTGTTGCATGCTGTTCTATGAAAACCGTCCCCTCTTTTGCTCCGATTTGTCGTGCATCTTACTTGAAACGCACTGAGTTTTTGAGTAGAATTATGATATAGTTAATTATGGAGGTGGTTTTAATGTCTAAAACAATTAACGTAACAATAAGACTAGATCGGGAAGTAAAAGAAAATGCTGAAAAGCTATTTAATGAGTTTGGCATGAATCTTTCTACAGCATTTAACATCTTTGCACGCCAAGCCTTGCGTCAAGGTAAAATTCCTTTTGAAATCTATGACCCGTTTTATAGTGAAAAAAACCAGGCAAGGCTTAATCGTTCGATTGCACGTGCCGAGACAGGCGATGTAACAGTTCACGAACTTGTAGAGGACTGATATGATTAAAGCGTGGACAGATGAAGCTTGGGAGGATTATATTTACTGGCAAACACAGGATAAAAAGACGTTGAGGCCGTATCATGAGCTTTTGAAGGATATTAGCCGCAATCCTTTTTCTGGAAAAGGCAAACCAGGGCCCTTGAAACATGAACGGCAAGGGTATTGGAGTAGGCGTATTGATGAAGTGAACAGAATCGTGTACAAAATAGAAGAGGGTCAAATAGTAATTGTTCAATGTAGATCACATTATGACGATTAACAGTGCCCATGTATTTTCCCTCCATTTGCTTTGAACAAACGCAGATGCAGTTTGGATGCCCCACTTGTTTGCAAAATAAAAAGGAGCAACGGAAAGCCCCCACCAGAATAGGATATTCCAGCGGGGGATTTTAAGGTTTAAGCTTTTAGGTACGAAACAAGGAAAACCGCATTAATGCCAAGGTGACAATAACTGCGTCCCCTAGTGTGCCTATATTGTTCGTATCACCCCGAAGCTAATGCCGGTTAGCCGCTCGATTTGCCTTAATGACAGGCCCTTGTCCTTGCACGACTTAATAACTTCATTGCGTTTACCCTTTTCAAAAAGTGCTATCTCTGTTGGGCTTTGGACGCTGGCTATGCTTTTAATAAAATCGGTAGCCTCTGTATCATTTAGTCTGACACCTTGATCATAATCCAGACAACGATCCTGATTCTCCACCAAGTTGAATTCCTTAAATAACTTTAGCGCCTTTGTCCTATTGGGCGAAAAGAAGCTAAGACCACATTCAACATCGCAAATTTTCGGCTCTCCCATATACTCCCGGTAACTGCTCCATGGGTAATCGGCTATATTTTTTACCATACCAGCCTTGTATGGATTTTGGTGTATGTAGCGAAGCACCGTTAAAAAATATCTGTCTGTTTCAACTATTTCGCTTTTATATCGATCCTGGAATAAATGACCCCGGCGGCCATATTTCCAGTTATACCAGTAAACATAACTGGCCCCAATCCGCCTGAATGCAATCCCCAGGTCGTCTGTTACTTCCTTTATTAGTAAGTGAATATGATTATTCATCAAACAGTAGGCATAGATTATGTAGCCACTTTTCTCTTGATATGTTTTTAATGTCTCCAAGTATTTTTGATAGTCTTCATCATCTTCAAATATGATTTGCCGGTTAATACCCCTTAACATCACATGATAAATCCCCGTGTCGCTTTTTTCCCTCGCTGCCCTTGCCATTTTCTCACTCCTTGATAAAAAGTCTA
>DBRE01000032.1 GCA_002305535.1 Syntrophomonas sp. UBA1376 | reverse complement strand
TCTCAATTAATAGTTGTTGTGAAGTAATAGCACCAATTATGTTATATGATAGATACAAATGTCGATTCAGGGACTGATAAAATGGGCAGATTTGATAATTATATTGAAAACATCACGCCAGATATACATAATAAGACCAAATCTTATATAAGTACCAATCTTGCTATCTTCGAACCGGAAGATTTTATTATTGACAAGGAAATCTGTTTTGACGACTATCATTTTATAGTTCTTTTTACCACTCCGCCACCGGCTAAAATAGATAAGAAGCCGCGTCAGTTTAAGAAAGGCAACTTGGTTTCTTTTGATCCAGGGGCATGTTTGACTGTGCTGTCGACCGGCATTCACAAATATCCGGTCAAATATTTTGACATCACTATCAAAAGAGATTTCTTTCAACCGGTAGCCTCGGAAATAAGCCGAACTAACGAAGTAAAGTTTAAACGAATAGAAACCACCTTCAGTTATCGCCTAGTGGAGGCTATCGTCAATTTTCAACACGAGGTACTTAACTTTGGCAGCAGTTATCCCATGATGGTGGATAGCATTTCTATCCAAGTAGCGGTGCAATTATTACGGGAGATAAATGGAGATAGTAATATATTCCGAGAAAAAGCCTTGCGAGATCAGCAAAGCGTGAACAGAGCTATTGATTATATGCAAAGTTACTATAATGGTCCTATCTCGATAGAAGATATCTGTCAAATAGTCCATTTAAGCCCGCACTACTTTATTAGATTATTCAAGCAGCACACCGGGCAAACCCCTTATCAATACCTAATGGCTATCCGCATCCAAAGAGCCCAAGAGATGCTGGAAAAAAGCCATTATTCAATGGGAGAAGTGGCTGCTTTGTGTGGCTTTGTTAATGCCGGGCATTTCGCCACTTTGTTTAAGCGCTGTATAGGGGTAGCGCCTTCTGAATACCGAAGACATAAAAGAGGTTGGCGATAACAGTAATGACCAGATAAAAATGACCTTCATGCTGCCGTTTAAGCTGAATAGACGGCAGTTTTTGTTTTTCTGGATCAAGATCACATCCTTAAGGGATATTTTTGAAAGATACCGGGCGGTATTTGAAAAAGATAACCTCCTTCTCCATGGTAGATTTAAAGCAAAATGGGGAGGGGAGAACAAATATTCTGAAAACATCAGGAAGAATCCTGTAATTATAAATACATGTTAACCAGAGAAAGGAGCATAAAACAGTGATTCATATCCAACGGAAAGCAAAAATCATATCCACCCTTTTGACCTTGGCCATGGTAGTTATACTGTTCCCGGGAGCAGCTTATGCAGCGTCCCCGACTATTACAAGTTCATTTCTATTTGATAACAATGCCGGTATAAGAGTGGACTTCAGTGAAGGAATATGGGGGGATGCCGGGCATAATATACCGGTTGATACAGACGATTTTGAGCTGACTTTCAGTAAGAATACGGGAACTGCAAGTGGCGTAAGTATAACTTCTTTGAAAAACGGAAGCGGTGCTGAATTGATCGGGGGTGAAAGCACTATAATCTTTAGTTTGGCAAGGGAGGGAACACCTAACGGAGCAGAAACCATCGAGATTAAAGTCAAGGACGGAACCTCTGTATATAATGGTGCAGGCGAGGCTATGGTAGCCGGACAAACCACTGGCAAAAAGAGCTTATATGATAAACTGCCGCCGGATTTTGTAACTGGCTATCCAAAAGCAGGGGTAGCCCAAGTCTATGGCAGCAAACAGGTGGAAATACTGGCGAAAGCTTATGAAGATGTAACGGCCTGGTATGTGGTGGTAGCTAAAGACAGTGGACTACCCACCAACCAACAGGTGAAAGAAGGGAAAGATAGATTCGGAGCACTGGCGCTGGCTTCCGATAAGGATATATCAATGTCCAAACATGAGGAAAAGAGCATTATTGCTGGGCCCCTGCCCGCCAAGAATACCGCATATGATGCCTATTTAATAATAGAGGATGCCCACAATAATACTATGATTACCCCTAAAAGAGTAATGGTCACTACCCCGGATGGGCCGATTGAGGTGGCCTCCATCACTGTCACCGGCATCGAAGGGGCCGAGACTATGAAAGATAATCGTGCAGACGGCAGTCTGCAGATGCTGGCTGAAGTCTTACCTGCAGAAGCAGCCAATAAGACGGTGACCTGGAGTGTAACCGGCAAGGGAAAATCCTGGTTTGAAGCAGCAGACGGGGAAGTCGGAGCAGGCTTTGCCTGTATCGATCCTATCACCGGGATGATGAATCAGGGTACGGTTGGCCTGGTAACGGTCAGAGCCACTGCCACAGACGGCTCGGGAATAGTTGGTGAAAAGGATATCACTATCACTGGGGTTAATGTATCTTCTTCAATGTCAACTCTGGTAGGAACAACCCATACCCTGAAAGCTACTCCGGTACCGGCCCTGGCTGCAGGACAGCGGTTAACCTGGGCTTCCAGTAATGAGGCAGCGGTGACCGTAGACCAGAACGGCAACATAACTGCACTTGGAACAGGTAGTGCTACTATCACCGCTACTACACCCGACGGCCGGCAGGGAGCGGCTTCGATAACGGTGGGCCAATCCCCGTATAATTACATAAGCTCCTTCAGCTTCCCGCAACAAACTGCACCAGCCAGTATAGATGGGATCAGTGTAGTGAATATCGGGGTATCCGAAGAAACCGATATAAGTAAACTCACCGCCACATTCACTATATCAGATAAGGCGACTGCCACCGTAAACGGGATAAGCCAGGTTAGCGGAGTTACCATCAATGACTTTACCCATCCGGTAGTATATCGGGTAACGGCCGAAAACGGAGATACCAGAGACTGGACAGTGACGGTAAGCAAACCGCACGTGGCGGTTGATTCTATAACCGTTAACAGCGTCGGCGGGATCATTAGCGTGGAAAAAGGTAAGACCCTGCAACTGAGTGCCCAGGTATCACCTGCTTCTGCCAATAATAAGACGGTTACTTGGAATGTAGACAATGGCACTGGTATAGCCACTATTAATGCCAACAGCGGTTTATTGACCGCAGTAACTGCCGGGACTATCACCGTTAAGGCAACGGCTAATGATGGTTCGGGAGTAGTGGGCAGCCAAGTCATTACTATAACTTCGCCTCAGAGCAGGAATAGTGGTGGCAGCAGCGGGGCAAGCAGTAATACCAACATCGGAACCTCGATCACTCATAGCGGAGGTATGGTAAATGGTGATGGCGTAACGGTTGACATCCCTGCCAATGCAGTTGATTCACCTGTCCGAATTGCCATCGCTCGAGTTAGCAGCTCCAGCGTTTCCGTGTCCGGTGACCTGCAGCTGGTCAGTGAGGTATTCGATATTAGCAAAGACCAGAGTGGAGATTTTGATGGTGATGTTACCATTAGCCTGCCCTTTGATAAAAACCAGGTCGATAAGGATCAGGACGAGCTACTGATCTGCTGGTGGGACGGCAGTCGCTGGATCTCACTGGATAACATCGAGATCAACTGGTCAATGGGAAGCATAAGTGGAACGGTAAATCACTTTACAAAATTTGCGGTGCTGGCCAAAACTAAAGTGCAGCCTGAAACGAAACCGACGCCAGAATCTGAACAACCTGCCGCCCGTGTTTTTAACGATTTACAGGGACACTGGGCTGAAGAAGCTATAGGCAGGCTGGCAGCAGCAGGAGTCATCAAAGGCTACCCTGACGACAGTTTCAAACCAAAGCAGAACATCAGCAGAGCTGAATTAGCTGCCATGATAGTTAAGGCCTGGGGATTGCCCGCTGCCGACAGCAAGATATTTGCAGATACCGCCGGACATTGGGCTCAAGGTGTTGTAGCGAGCGCTTATGCTGCCGGGATCATCTTGGGATATGATGAGCAGAGATTTGGTCCGGATGACCCCGTTACTCGCGAGCAAATGGCCGTCATGCTGGTTAAAGCAGCCCAGTTGTCCACTGGGGCAGATACCACCAACTTTAGTGACAGCCAGATGATTTCTTCCTGGGCCCAAGAAGCAATTGGGGTTGCTTACAGCCGGGATTTGATTTCCGGTTATCCGGATAATTCCTTTAGACCACAGAATCCTGCTGCCCGGGCTGAGGCGGTATCGGTGTTAGCCAGGGCACTCAATAATAAATAATCTTGATAAGTCCTTGAGAGGTTGTTGCTAAAGGTATCGACTCCATGTAGGCAATTTGGCAGACAAAGGCCAGATTACAAGGGGATGAAAAGCCTCTCGCTTGCAATTACTCAAGCAAATATTTAGAAGTAGGGGGAAAAGAAATGAGAAGAAGCTTAACGTTGTTGGTAGTTGTTTTGATGATGTCTGTTCTAATAGTTGGCTGCGGGGGCAACAATAGCGCAGGAACAGAGCCGGGTCAGGCGACCGGGGGGAGCGTTGAACTAGGTGATGGCAAAGAAATAAACTATGGTACCGCTGAGCAGGGCAAATCCTTGGATCTTCCCGAGAACTATCCCATTGATGTACTGCCATTAATAGATGATTCAGTGATCAGCTTTGTCAACACGAATGACTCTACCCAGGGAATCGGCATATTGCTGTTAACTGATAGGAGTTTCGAGGACGCAATAGCCTTTTATCAAGGAGTTATGGAACAGGGCAAGATCACTATGGAAACTCAGCAAGATGATATGTATCTTATTATAGGAAACAAAGATTCCTACTCGATAACCATCAGCATTACTCATCCAGAAGGGGAAAAAGTAAATGTCTTACTTGATATTACTCCTTAATACAAGTAAATGAGGTTTAGTTAATATGACGAGATAAACAAGTATATCTCCGTTTCTGGATTCAAAAAGGCCGTTTTTCAAATCAATGAAAGACGGCCTTTCGCAATAGCTCTAGTTTAAATGATCTTTCGATTCTCTACCATCTTGGCGGAGGTGATCATGATTAGATATTTTACGGCCGACTATTCTTAGATCTTCCAGAGCCATCTCTGCTTCCCGCAGAACGTGGTCGGCCAACAGTGGGGGAATAATACTCAATACCTGGCATGCTTCGATCAACTGCAGGGCTACTTCTTTGAAATCGCGAATTTCTTTGGTTAAATCGATAACTTCTTCATTAAAGCGCACTAAGCGAGGAATGAGCAATGGGCCTGGTAAGTCACCAAAGCCGGGCGGTAAAGGACAGCCGGCTAGTTTTTCAGGTAACAGCCAGTTTTCAAAAGTGCGGGGGACTTCCATGGATTCCAAATCCTTCGCCTGTAAGCGCAATGTTTCAAAATTATCTGCGAATCGTAAGGATTGACTTACCAGGGGCCTTTCCGATGGATCCAGTAAATGAGCGATGAAATGAGCGTGTTCTCCCATTATACGTAGCCAAAAGATTTCCTCTTGAAGGGCCTGTTCGGCTACGGGAACTTTGATGCCATTCTGCAGCCGCAGTAGAATTACTCGAAACCGGATAGCCTCCCTGCGAATATGATCAATAAGCAGGGGCAGGCTGGATCCCCCCAGATTGCAGGTGATCAACCTTTTCAGGACGGTACTCTTGTAATCGATGATTTTCCCCAGGGCTCGAATAACTTCATCATTAAAGCACCTGAATGCCTCTTCCTTGTGCGGTAATCTTCTCAGTTCAGCGCGTAATCCTCTAAACAATTCCTCCAGCTTTTCAGCTTCGCGGATCAGTGCCGTTTCGTCACAAGGAAGGCCTAGCCTGATAAACAGGGCGTGCTCTTGCATAATTCTCAACCAAAAATTATTTTGCCGAAATGACTCCCTAACAAAGGCTCCGGCATCAGTTTGCCAATGTTGCCCCCGGCTGGGCTTGTGTTCATTGTGCCCATAATGGCTATCGTGTCTATAACTGTCCATTTAAGATCCTCCTTTTCATGATTTAACAGTCTTTCTTTGGTAAGATATCCTATTTTATGCAAGGCCTGGGGCAGTTGTTAAAATCACAAAAGTGAGCAATGATATAGAACCCGGTGGGGAAATGGACACTGGATGACAACTGTGTGATCCTATCTGAAAATAAAAACGGCTGCCTGCTCGAGGCAGGCAGCGAACCTAATCAGTATGAGTTTTGTGGTAAATGCGGCGAGTTAATATATTAATGCTTGTTGAGGACTACATTGCTGTATAGCCACCATCGGCACAGATAATGGCACCGGTCACATAAGATGATGAATCGGATGCCAGCCACAAGTTGGTTTCAGCGATTTCGGCAGCCTGAGCAAACCGTCCCAGCATGCTAAGCTGTTTGGCATAAGCCACTGGATCTAACCCGAAGTGCTTCAATGCTTCCTGCAGCATCGGAGTATCGACGGCCCCGGGAGCAACTGCATTAACGCGGATGTTCTGAGGTGAATAGTCCATTGCTGCTGATTTGGTTAAGCCTATAACTCCGTGCTTGGCGGCTACGTAAACAGGAGTGCCTGGTTGAGGACGGATTCCACTTACCGAGGAAATGTTGATTATGGAGCCCCCCTGGCCTTGTTTCAGCATTTGGCGTATTTCGTATTTTAGACAAAGGGCTACCCCTTTTAAGTCCACGGCAATAACTGCATCGAAAGCATCTTCATCCATATCAGCCAACGGCTTGTCATCCGGGGTACGGGCTGCATTATTCACTGCAGCATCTAATCGGCCATAAGTATCCACAGTAAATTGCACCATAGCCTCCACATCTGAGGCCTTAGAGACATCGGTTTTCACAAAAGCCGCTGTGCCTCCGGCATCTACTATCTTCTGAGTTTGTTTTCTACCCAATTCCTCATTAAAATCAGCGATAACTATCTTGCCTCCAGCCTGGGCCATTAACTCTGCAGTTGCAGCTCCTATGCCCATTGCTCCGCCTGTTACGATAACTACTTTTCCATTGAGTTCTATCATCTACAAACACCTCTTCCTATCTTAATTTCATGTAAACGCCTTGGCAGCTTTGATAGATTATCCTGCCTAATGTCTAAGCAACAAACATGCCAATTGTGAAATAAATTACGAAATCCCTAGAAATTGAGCTGCTCTATCTTTGCGGATGGTTTACATAAAAATAGCAATGAACCATAATGCTACATNNCATTGTGGTAGAAAAAATCACATTTTCATTTTAGTTAATTCCAGAGATATACCAGCTTGTTTCAGCTTGCGGTAAATAGTGCTTCTAGCTACTCCTAACCTCTCGGCAGTTTGCTTAATATTGCCATTAGTTGCGGATAATACCTCTAGTATTAGGGACATTTCAGTTTGCTTGATCATGGGGATCTTACCTGGGGATATGTTGCTTTCTGGAAAAATAACAGCTGGCAGTTCCTGACAAGTAATGATAGAGCTTTCACAAACACTGGCGGCTCTTTCCAGGATATTTTCAAGTTCACGGATGTTACCAGGCCAATGATAACTTGCCAGTGCCTGCCGAGCTTGTTCGTCAATGGAAAGCAAGCTTTTGCCTGTTTGTTTTCTTAATCGATGCAAAATGTTATCGATCAATAATTCCAGATCAAATTATGTCGGGCCGCCCGCAATTTTTCGCGATTATACTGCCTGTACAACTTAAATTCTCCTTACAAGTGATTTAAGATTTTCATTCATTATGGCCTGTTCGTCAGGTGATGATTGAGGCGCAATTGAATAATTATCACCATAAATGAAAAAGGTTTTAGAGATCTCACCCCATAGCTGGGTGAATAAAGGGAATGCCCTTCCTCCCGGGGAGAGCATGAAGACAGAAAGGGTCATGAAAGAACGGTTTTTTTATATAATAGCTTATCGGCCCTGACGAGGAAAGCTGCAAATGCTATTAGGAAAACAAGATGAAGATAAGAAAAGATTAAAACCACATCAGGGATGCGGGGGAGGATTAAGCGGGGGAGATGGTTTACCCTCAAAACAAAAGCCCGCTGTTGTTCAGCAGGCTTCTTTGCGACCAATAGTACCTAGGGATCTTAAGTCAGCCTTCCAGTATACGTTTTAAGAAGGCCCGGGTTCTATCGTTGGTGGGATTATTAAAGATGACTTCAGGTACATCTTCTTCAGCAATAACGCCATCATCCATAAATACCACTCGGTTAGCCACATCGCGGGCAAAACCCATTTCATGGGTTACCACCAGCATGGTCAGGCCGCTTTTGGCCAGGTCTTTCATGACCTTGAGCACTTCACCCACCATTTCCGGATCCAGGGCGCTGGTGGGTTCATCAAAGAGCAACGCTTCGGGTTCCATAGACAGGGCTCGGGCAATAGCTACCCGTTGTTTTTGCCCACCCGAGATCTGAGTGGGTTTGGCATTGATGAACTGCGACATGCCTACCATTTCCAGGTATTCCATGGCGGTTTTGCGCGCTTCCTCTTTGTTTCTTTTTAATACTTTTATCTGTCCTACCACGCAATTGTCCAAAACGGTAAGATTATTAAACAGATTAAACTGCTGAAAAACCATGCCCATTTTAGCACGATAGACAGCATTGGAAATATTCTGCTCCAGAATATTCTGGCCGTGGTAGAGGATATCACCGCTGGTAGGGTATTCCAGCAGATTTATGCAGCGCAGCAAAGTTGATTTACCTGAGCCGCTGGCCCCAATGATGCAGACTACTTCTCCTTTACTGACCGAAAAGTTTATGTCTCTTAAGACTTCATTGGCACCAAACTTTTTTCCTAAATGCTTGATTTGCAAGATGTTAGCCATGTAGTTTACCTCCGTCCACTATCCGAAATTGTGCCTCGGGTACAGTCTGGGAACCATGGATGGTATAGACGGACGGTCCATCCAGCTTTTTCTCCCACCAGCGCAGGATGCGAGTGACCGTAAAGGTCATGATCAAATATATTATGCAAGTTATTAAGAAAGTTTCGAAGTAGCGGAAATTGGCGCCCGCGGCTGATTTGGAATTGAAGAAAAGCTCAGTTATAGAAATAACACTGAGCACGCAGGTGTCTTTAATATTAATGACAAACTCATTACTGGTAGCCGGTAAAATGTTACGAATAGCCTGGGGCAGTATGATGCTGGTCATGGTCTGAGCATGGGTCATACCGATGGCATGGGCTGCCTCAAATTGACCTTTATCTATGGAGAGGATACCACCTCTCACGATTTCAGCCATATAAGCTCCGGTATTGATAGAAACTATTACTATCCCGGCTGGAATAGGGTTGAGGTGAATACCATAAACCATAGCTATTCCATAAAATACTACCATGGCTTGTACCATCATAGGGGTGCCCCGGAAGACTTCTATATAACAGAGTAACAAAATGTCGACAACTTTTAATATGCCTTTCTTAAGCGTGGTGGTGTTGTGATCAACAGGGATAGTGCGAATTACTCCAATTATGATACCGATGATAAAGCCNNGAAAAGGGGCCAGTTTTGTTCCCATATGAAAGCAACCCATTGAAAAAAAGATGCATCAGCTGACATTATTACTTACACTCCTGTATTATAAGCTGCGTATTAATCGGCAGAAGGCTGATTAGCAATGGCGTTATCCATTAGAGTCAATCTTTGATCTTCAGAAATACCAGCTAAAATCTCATTTATTTTCTCACGATCAGGATTTCCTTTTTTCAGCCCGACGGCAATAGCTACATCATCATCGGAGGCTTCAAATCCTTGACCTTGAGCAAATTCCACCATGACAAAGTTGGGATTGGCGGTGCTAGCTGATACTCCTTCTGGTCTTTCTGATACGTACCCATCAATGATACCAGATTCCAAGGCAACGCGCATCGCGGGAAAGTCTTCCATAGCCGGTTTTTGCTCCACTCCATTGATCTGAGGGATGACGGTGTAATGGAAAGTATTAAGCTGGGCGGTCACTTTGGCACCGGAAAAGTCCTGGATGCTGGTAGCATTTTCATAAGCAGAACCTTTTTTTACTACCATAACCAGATCTGACTTGTAGTAATGGTCTGAGAAATCGATAGTCTTCCATCTTTCTGCGGTGGGAGACATACCTGCAATAATGGCATCGATAGTGCCAGACTGTACGGAAGGTACCAGTCCGTCCCAAGCAGTTTTAACAATGACTAAATCCCGTCCCAGTCCATCAGCAATGATTTTGGCGATTTCCACATCATAGCCGCCGGCAAATTCCTGTGTGCCTTGAATGGGTACAGCGCCATTGCTGTCATCCAATTGGGTCCAGTTGAAGGGTGCGTATCCGCATTCCAGTCCCACCTTAAAAACTTCAGTTTGATTTGTGTCCCCGGATTGGGCGGGGTCATCTCCTGGTTGTTCAGAGCTGCTGCAGCCTATGGCGGTTATGAGCAGTCCCAATACCAAAATGGTGCCTAACAATAGTTTCCATGCCTTCTTCATTACCAATAATCCCCTCCAATTGTAATTAGATTAGGTACGTTATTCTTACCAAGGCTGCTCCGGACAATGCCTTGATCGAACACCAAAAAACTACCTTCATTTTATTTGCTTAATCTTAACACATTATAGCATCTATAGACTTTCGGAAGGGAAGGATGTTTTCCCTGCTTAGATATAATTAACGAAATATTTATAAAATTTATAATAATTACAACATTCAGACAGGTATTAGGAATATTTTAGGGAATATCTCATATAAGGTAAAGTGGGAATTCATTTTTTTCAAAAGGAGGGTTATCCAATGACTTACACCCAAGGTGCGTTAAGACTGCTTTCTGACTATGTCGTCCAGGCTGTCCAGGAGAGACCTGATCACATCGCATTCCTATATGGGGATCAGCGCATAACTTATAGGGAATTCGCGGCTCAGGTGGAAAGATTGGCGTGTTATCTGCTCAAATTGGGGGTGCAAAAAGGGGATCGCCTGGCCTACTTAATGACGCCCCGTCCGGAATTCTTTTATCTTTACATGGCTGCTTCCCGTATTGGGGCTATTATCACCGGAGTTGGTACTCGCCAGAGTGACAAAGAGATCGAATATGTCCTCAATAATTCGGAAGCTCGGGCTATGTTTATTCTGCATTCTATGTATGAATTTGATTATCAAGATCGCCTGCAGAAGATATTACCTAATTGCCCCAGTGTAAAAAATGTTTTCATCGTTGGCGGGCAAGCCAGGTTGGAGAACGCTCTGACCTTTGATGAGATCCTACAGCAGGATTACGCCGAATACAAAGCGGAACTGCTGGAAAGGGAAGCCCAGATATCTACTCATGATGGACTCATTATCGTATACACTTCTGGAAGCACTGGGGTGCCCAAAGGCGCTCTTATGTCACATCAAAATATCATTCATATGAGCCTGGTGGAAATCGGCATGTGTGGGGCTGGTGCTGACGATGTCTGGATCAATCATCTGCCAGTCAATCATGTCAGTGGAGCGACTGAGGTGGGCGCTACGGTTATTGTATCCAACGCCACTCAGGTATTGGAACCCTTTAACCCGATCAAAACTCTGGAATTGATCCAACGGCATAAAGTGACAGTGCTGGGCCAGGTGCCCACCATGTTTGCCATGCAATTTGCCTCACCTGAATATGACCAGTATGACTTATCATCCTTGAAAACGGTGGTGATCAGCGGGGCTATGGCACCCTTGGAAACCCTACGTAAAATGCGGGACACTATGTGTGACAACTGTTATAACTGCCTGGGGCTAACGGAAGTATCGGGTTTGATCACTTATACTGCCAAAGGTGACAGTCTGGAAACCCTCAATTTAACCGTCGGCAAAGTAGCCCCGGATTTTGAAATGAAGCTGGTGGATCCCAAGCGGCAAACAGTAGCGGATGGGGAAGTAGGGGAGATCGCCTATCGGGGTACTTCCGTCATCAAAGAATACTTCAAACTGCCGGAAGCGACTGCAGCGGCTTTTGATAAGGAAGGCTGGTTTTACTCAGGAGATCTAGGCCTTATCGATGAGGACGGCAACCTGCGCATGGTAGGCCGTTCCAAGGAAATGTTCATAACTAATGGGGAAAACATTTATCCTGCTGAAATAGAGGAAGCTATTATGCGCTATCCTGGAGTTATGTTGTGTGCGGTGGTGGCAGTGCCTCATGAGATTGCCGGAGAAGTCGGCCGTGCCTACATAGTGCCCTTGCCCGATGTCACAATTGAAGTGGAAAAACTCAAGGAATTCTTGAAAGAATACTTGGCTAGCTATAAGATTCCCCGGGAATATGTATTCAGGGAAATGCTGCCCATGACTTTGCTTGGAAAAATAGAAAAGAAAGTCCTGCGCCAGGAAGTGGAGGCTGAACTCAAGGCAAAAAAGGGATAAGTGCCTAAGGGGGGACTCGTAAATGAGATTAGCAAATAAAGTTGCCCTTATCACCGGAGCCGGAAAAGGCATCGGGGCGGCGATAGCTAAACGTTTCGCCAGTGAAGGCGCCAAGGTGGCGCTGTTTGACGTGGATGAAGATCAGGCCAGCCAAGTAGCCGCTGATATCCAGGCCGCCGGAGGAGAGGCCACCGCCTATAGAGTTGATGTCACTGATCGCCAGGCCATCGAGACTGCCGTACAAAAGGTATTATCCTCCTATGAGACTATAGATATTCTCGTCAATAATGCGGGTATAAACCGTGATGCTATGCTGCATAAAATGAGCGAAGCTGATTGGGATCTGGTAATGAATATCAATTTAAAGGGCTATTTTAATATGGTTCAGGCAGTTTATGGTCTCATGCGGGAAAAGAACTATGGCAAGATCATTAATGTTTCCTCGGCCGGTCGTTTCGGTAATGTAGGTCAGACCAACTATTCTGCTTCCAAAGAAGCAGTGGTGGGTTTTACGCGTTCGCTGGCTAAAGAAGCTGGCAGTAAAGGCATAAATGTAAATGCCATTGCTCCCGGCACCATAGTCACCGATATGTACTACGGTATCCCCGAACATATTCGCGACATAATGAAACTGATAACCCCATTGGCGCGACCGGGACAGCCTGAGGAAGTAGCCCATCTATGCCTTTTCCTGGCCAGTGATGAAGCTTCCTATATCACCGGTCAGGTAATCCATTGTGACGGAGGCATTTTTATGCCGTAATTGTTTCAACTTGGGGGTGACCCCTTGCACATACGTACATCCGTCATTGATTTCCCAGCCATTTTAGACACATGGGATCGAGATAATATTCGGGAGATCAGTAACCCAATCAGGTAATTGAGATTAAGTCAAGGATTCTCTCCATGACTTAATCTTTTTTTGCCAAGAACCAAGTTTGTGGCAGAAAAAGCGGTCATAGATGGAGGACTATCCAGTTAGCAGGATAATTGGTTGCATAAGCAGTCGACTTATTATGAATAGCAGATTTGGCGCAAAACATTGCTTCTAAGTAAGAATGCTTTTTAATCGTAGCGTAAGGCTTCAATCGGATCGAGTTGGGATGCCTTATTAGCAGGCAGCAGTCCGAAGATGACACCAATACCGGCTGAAAAGAAGAAGGCTAACAAAATGGTAGTCCAAGAAATAAGCGGAGGCCACTGAGCCAGTTTAGCCACTAAAAAGGCACCACCCACACCCAGGAGGGTTCCGACAATCCCCCCGATTATACACAGCACTACTGCTTCTATTAGAAACTGCAGTAATACATCCCGGCGGCGAGCCCCCAGGGCCATTCTGATCCCGATTTCTCGAGTACGCTCGGTGACAGATACCAGCATTATATTCATAACTCCGATACCACCTACCAAAAGTGATATGGCAGCTATAGCACCTATGATCATGGTAAGAACTCCGGTGACCTCACTGATCATTTCCATTTGCTGCTCTAGAGTATCGCTCATATATTTTCCTTCGGTGCGATGACGACGCTCCAGGATTTTCACCACTTGCTCAGTAGCCTTTTGCACATCTTTGGCTTCGTAGGTACTCCCTTCAATATAGGCAATATAGGCGTAGGGACTGATGTCTAACCAGGTGCTGATAGGTACATATATCATTTGGGCCTGACCCATACCGAACATGGAAGCCTGGTTCTTAACTACTCCCGCCACGGTAAAGGAGGTACCGCCGATCACTATCTGCTCTCCCACCGCTTCCTGTGGAAACAATTCGTCAGCGATGCCTTCATCCAGTACTGCGATCCTGCGCCGCCCCTGTTCATCAGCATTGCTGAAAAACCGCCCTTCTTTCATTACAAAATTGTACATCGGACCATAATCGCCATTGGTGGCTACTATCTGGGTGGTCTTTATGGTTCGTCCTCCCCGAACCTGCTCATAACCATAAGCTTCAGCACATAAATATTTTATTGCTGGAACTTGCTCCTTGATAGCCTGAACATCTGTCAGGGCAAACTCCCGGCCGGTGGGAGGGTCTTCCAGGCGCCAATCCAAACCAACATAAAAAAGGTTGCTGCCGATCTTTTCTATTTCTGAAATTATGGTTTGCCGTCCTCCCTGCCCTATAGCTATGACAGCTATAACCGCAGCAATTCCTATGACTATCCCCAGGGTAGTCAGAATAGAACGGAACTTGTTGGCGCGGATAGAATCCAGGGCGACTAGCAGGCTTTCGAATAGATTCATGACTTACCCTCCTGTATCTCAGGAGTTTGCGCCTCAACTGCTGCTTCTTCTTGTTCCAGCAGTCCGTCTCGAAAGCGCAGGATTCGGCCGCTGTACTGTGCGATATCCCTTTCATGAGTAACCAACACTATTGTGGTATGTTCCTGATGGAGTGAGGTGAATACATTCATGATCTCTTCACTGGTATGACTGTCCAGATTACCGGTGGGTTCATCTGCCAGCAGAATAGCTGGCTGGTTCACCAGAGCTCGGGCGATGGCTACTCTTTGATTTTGTCCGCCCGACAATTCAGCGGGGCGGTGGTGAATGCGATCCTGCATACCGACTCTTTCCAGAGCTTCCAGGGCTCGCTGGCGGCGCTCGTTTTTAGTCACACCGGCGTATATCATGGGTAATTCCACATTGCGCAGAGCGTTCATGCGGGGAAGCAGGTTAAAGTTCTGAAAAATGAAGCCAATTTTTTGGTTGCGGATCTGCGCCAGCTCATCTCCCGTCAAGCCACTGATTTCCTGCCCATCCAACCAGTATGATCCCGAGGTTGGGGTATCCAGACAACCCAGTAAATTCATAAAAGTCGACTTTCCAGAACCAGATGGCCCCATTACAGCTACAAATTCACCCGGTTCAATGGAAGCATTTATACCTCGCAGAGCATATACCGGATTAAGTTCGGGGCGGTATACTTTAGTTAATTCTTGAACTTGGATCATAGCTGCGAACCTTCCTGTGCTTCCTCAATGATAGGTTTTACAGCCTGACCGTCTTCCAGGTCTTCTGGTGGATTCAAGATAACGGTAGCGCCTTTCTCCAGCCCACTGATGATCTCAATACTTAAATCTCCTTCCAGACCTATTTGCACTGGAGTTTTCTTGGCCTGGTTCTTCTCAACTATATATACATAGCTCTGATCGTCCTTTTTGGCTACAGCTTCGTACGGCACCACTAACCGATCTTTTTCCGGTACGGTAATTATTTTTACATCTACAGTAAATCCCGGGAGCAGGCCCTTTTGTTCGCTGTCAACTGCAATGCGAACCGGAATTTCCACCTGCTGTGATTGAGTATTCTTATTGATAAAGGC
Organism: Syntrophomonas sp. UBA1376; assembly: GCA_002305535.1. GTDB lineage: Bacteria > Bacillota > Syntrophomonadia > Syntrophomonadales > Syntrophomonadaceae > DTU018. The sequence continues at coordinate 12,329 of DBRE01000032.1, read as the reverse complement.
TTTCTGGGATACTTCCACTACCTGGCCTTGAAATTGCCTTTCTGGGAAAGCAGCTGCTTCTATCTGGACTTCCTGTCCTTTGGTGACCCGGGCTGCATCATATTCCCCTATGCCTACCTTAACTTCCAGTTGATGAGGATCACCAATGGTTATCAGATGTTGACCCGGTGAAGTAACATCTCCGGCGCTGATCTGTACCGCCATAACCTGCCCATCGATTCTAGCCGGCACCACAAACTGGGCCAGGTTTTGTTCAGCCAGTTTAACCGCTTCCTGAGCACGGTGATAAGCAGCTTCCTGGCTGCGGCGTTCAGCTCCCTCCAGTCCGTTGCGGATTTGGTTCCATTCCTTTTTAGCCTTGAGATATAATGCCTCATCAGCAGCTAGTTGGCTATGGGCTGTATTCAATTCTTGCAGGGATACAGCCCCGGCAGCATAAAGCTTTTCGTTATTTTCAGCATTCCTTAAACTGTTTTGATAGGTCAACTCAGCTTGTTTATATTCTGCCTCAGCGATCTCCATATCTACTGGAGCAGGAGAGAAGTACTTTTGATAGATGGCTTCTTGTTCAGCCAGTCGTGCTTGGGCATCCAATAAACTTAAGGACTCACTATCAGCTTCCAGGATAGCAATAATCTGCCCCTTTTGAACCTGATCCCCAACCCGTACTGGAACTTCACGAACCAGGCGGTCGCTGGGAGCATATACTTCCTGTTTTTCCAACAATTCAATGCTGCCGCTGGCCAAGATAGTAGCACCCATTTTCTCGATCTCAGCTGTAGCAGTAACTACCTCTAGCGGTACCTGCTGGCGGCTGCGGTAAATGTTCAATCCCACGATACTTATTATTAGAATGACTGCTACCAGGATAATTACGGTTTTTTTACCTCCAGGTAAACGGGGCGCAATGGCAGGCATTTAATTAATCCTCCTTTAGTTGATAAAACATGCGGCTAAACGGGTCAAATCTGTCCTTAATCACAATAATCCCTGGGTCAGCAGAGCGGAACCCAAGGCAAACAACAACCAGATTCCCGCAACATATCCAACATAAGATGTAAAACGTGTGCGACTGATAACTGAGCTACCCAAGGCCATCAAGACCAGACCCCACAGATAAAAGGGGTCAACCTGCCGGGCCAGAGTGGCGGCAAATCCCTTGGAACCGGGTGGAAACAGCAGATAGAGGCTGGTGGACACCTCTTCCAAATGGGTGGCCGGACTAATTATTATCATGATGGCTGCTACCACTGCCCCTAATAGGATGGGAAAATAGGAATAGACGGTAACTGCAAAGAACTGACGAAACTGAGCTGGCTCACCAGCGAACAAATTGAAAAGCTTGAGCAACCCAGCATACAACAAACACATTATTCCAGGCATGACCAAACTCCCTACTAGAGCAGCAACGACAGCTGCGTTTAGGATCATATCAGTCGCTGCTGCATTAGCTATTTCTGGTGCCGCTTGTGCTTGTAGCTCTAATGTGTAGGCTGTAAATTCCTTGAGCTTGGAGATGGTTGCCAGGGTAGACAGAAAGCTCACGAGTGAAACAATGATCAAAGGAGGTATCCATCTGGGCTGTTCCCCTATAACTGCAAAAGTATCCCGAGGACCATTAAAGAGTACTCCGGTAATTCGCTGTCCAACAGACATTTGACTAAAAGGCCCTGTAGGCATGTTCACTATGACCCTCCTCCCCAAAATGTCCCCCGCTAGTATTATCAGGACTACTAAGTAATTTTACCATAATCATACAGCTGCAGAGTGCTTATTTTGAAAACCACGTACTCTGTTAGCCTAAGTAACACAAGAGAAATGGATCCCGCTGATAACCCGGCACTAATTGGTAGCCATCGGAAGCGCAGATCCACCTTGAATAGATCACCATCAATATTAACAGCGAAGGTTCCCCCGCATATCTGGGTAAAACTCTGGGCGATCGACAACCCCAGTCCAGCCCCCTCACTGGTTCTAGACTCATCTCCCCGTACAAAGCGCTGCACAATTTCATTCCCCGCAAAGGTCGTTTCATAATTAGCCGTGTTTTTAATGGTGGTGATATCGACGACAAAATAACCTATTATAAGCAATAATTATGGCGCTTAGATATGAATGAAATCAGATGAAATCGGTTACAAGGCATGAATTAGGGGCACAAAAAAATTCATGTCGGCAATAGCAATTTGTGATACAATATAGTTTATAATAATAATACTTTATTACACATTATAATTTCACGTAATATTTGGAATTATCAGAATTTTGGAGGTGTATGTGTTGCCGGCAAAGTTTTCCTACAATGAAGAAGCCCTGGAAAACCTTCGTATCAGTGATCCTGGGATACTTGATCGTTTAATTGATCATGAGTCCTTCCGGGAAAACAATCTTAAGAAAAGTCGGGAAAAGGTCGACAAACGGATGACCCTAAAGGAGGCAGTAGCTCGATTTGTCTCCGATGGCGATGTGGTTGCGGATTCAGGATTTTCGTATGTTCGCACCCCCTTGCAGGCCCAGTTTGAGATTTGGCGTCAGGGCAAAAAAGACCTGCAGTATATTGGTTCCCCCAATACTCTGAGTTCTTTTGCAATGTTCGCAGGTTCCTGTAAATACGCCCACAATTCCTATGTGGGAGCAGAGATGCGCGGTACTGACCGGGCCTTCTCCAGGACGATCCAGGAAGGCAGAGGACATATTCTGTCTGAATGGGGTCATGGCTCAATGGGGCAAGGCTTTAAGGCTGCTCAATACGGGGAACCCTACATAGCATCCCGTCAATTGCTGGGATCAGAGATGCTTAAATACAACCCCTATGTTAAAGAGACCCGTGATCCCTGGAATAATGATCCAGTAGTACTGATTCCTGCTCTACATCCAGATGTGGTGTTCATCCACTGCCAGCAGGCAGATATGTACGGCAATGCCAAGATTTTCGGACCAGCCGTAAATGATATCGCCGAAGCTTTCGCTTCCCGCAAGGTAGTTATTACTTGCGAAGAGATCGTGCCCGAATTAGCCATTCGTTTTGACAACAGCAATGTCTGCATCCCCTTCATGGTAGTGGATGCGGTTGTAGAGCTTCCTTATGGATGCCTGCCGGGTTGCTGCCCCGGTTATTATTACTGGGCCAGAGAATGGTGGGAATGGCTGATGCGTATTGCTACCCGAGATGATGCAGCTATGAAGGACTTCATGAAAGTATGGGTTTATGACTGTGAAGACCAGTATGCATTGTATGATAAATTAAGTGCTACTTTAGGTGGAGCCAGGTATATGGATAACCTGCGCCGTCTGCAAAAGGCTGAAGAATACTTGCTTGAAGACAGCGGAGTGGACTTTTCCTATAACACGGTGATACCTAAGCGTGATTAAAAAGGTGAGGAGGCGAACATTTTGACTGCACCGGCAAATCCTTTTGAACAGCTGGCTTATAATATTGCTCTGCAAATACAGGATGGCATGATAGTCTATGTTGGTACAGGTCTGCCCATGGTAGGCGCCATTCTGGCTAAATATACCCATGCTCCCCACATTACCCTGGTTTATGAAAGTGGTGGACAGGATCCCTGGGAAGGCCCTATGCCTTGGTCAGTAGGAGGAGCAGCTACCTATAGACGGGCTCCTATGAGTATGGAGATGTCCCATTCTTTTGCTATGGCTGCCAACGGATATGTGGATATTGCCTTCCAGGGGGCTGCCCAAATTGACATGTATGGAAATTTGAATACCCACTTTATAGGTGAGGGTTACCACAACTATAAAGTCCGCCTGACCGGCAGTGGCGGCGGCAACGACCTGAGCTCACTTACTGAGCATCTGGTTCTGGTAGGCTTGCAGGATCCTACCAAATTCCCGGCTAAATTGGACTTTTTGACCAGCCCGGGATTCCTAAATGGCGGTAACAGCCGTAAGGAAGCAGGACTGCTTGGGCAGGGTCCCCAGGCCTGTATCAGTCAAATAGGGGTTATGGATTTTGAACCGGAGAGCAAGCGGATGCGGATCAAAGGCTTGAACCCTGGACTGACGGTAGAAATTGCCCAGGCCTGCACCGGTTTCGAACTGCTCGTACCGGAAAAGGTGGAAGAAATACCGGCTCCTTCTGATGACATTTTGAAGGTGCTGCGTGAAGAAGTTGACCCGCACGCTATCTTTATAGAATTCCCACCTCGTGTGAAATAGTAGGCTCAACAAGATAAACAAAGATTGACTGGGGGAGACAGATATACTGTCTCCCTCATTTTTCATCTCTGGTTAGAATCCGGCCAAATAATAGGCAAATTCCATGGGCCGTGCAATGGTTTGACTGCGCAGGTCTTTATCGATCTGAGCAAATGAGGCTCGAGCTGGCTTGGGATTGGCTTCCAAAAACCATACTTTACCGCGATGGTCAACCATAAAGTCTAAACCCAGTTCTCCGATCAAGCGTGCGCTTTTGGCTATAGTTTTGGCAATACGCAAAGCCAGTCCTTCCATCTCCTGCTGAATGGTTGCGATTTGCTGAGCCCCAAAACCGCGGCTTTCCAAAACCTTCGGAAGACTGACCGCATGCCCGCCTGTGTGAAGGTTGGTGGTGATTGTCGCTTTGGTACCGATACGAGCCGCTATACCAGTAACTGACCAATGGCCCCTTAAGTCTCTTTGAATCAGTAAACGAAAGTCAAAATGCGGTTGTCCGCTCACCCGAATGGCTTGTTGAATGATCAACTGCTTCCCTGGTGAGGCTGACCTTATCATTTTCATTATCTCAGCCAATGATTCATGCTTAAATTCTTTGGAGGCAGAACTGGTTTTAACAGAATAGCCTCTGTTGATCTTGTTCACTTTGGCAATACCTTGACCCTGAGAACCATTTACAGGTTTTATATAGACTGCTCTATACTTATTCAACATGGAACTGAGTTGGCCAACCGAAGAAAAAAGGCGTGTATCAGGCAGATGAGCGGCAATGTCAGGTTCCTGAGCCAGCTGTCTATGTACCTTTATCTTAGTGCCGATGTGTGAGTTGAAGGTTTTCACCCGACCCTGCAAGCGTGCCATGGAAACGGGAGTATTGGCTGGCACGGTAGAACTGTGCTTAAAATAGCGATTATAGCATACATCAGGAAAGGGGAACCAGGCTCTTTGCCAGTTACGTCGAGGGGACAAGAGATAGTAGCCATAAATACGGTTTTTCTGCCAGTTAATGTCTTGGGGAGTAAAAACATAAGCCCAACCGTTCAGCTGGTTCATACTGCTCAATAAACCACGGAAAAAGGAATCCTGCGACCCGAAGGAAGCCCGCTTGGGGTGATATGCATCAGTCATGATGGCTACCAGTGGCCCGATACGCAGCTTGTCACCGTCCTGGCGAAGGTTAAACTCCCAACCTTCAGGCAGGTTGAGAGCCAGGGATAATTCTGGTGTTATAGTTGTTAAGGACTCGCCTCCATCGTCGGTTATATCTGCTGTCACCCGGATGATCTTGTTGCCTAGAGCCAAACGGCAGATTTCCTTGAAATCGATGCCCAATAGAGCTGCCTGATCAGAAGAAAGATGCAGTTCTGGATATTCTTTGCTCATTAAATTCTCTCTTTCCCTAGCTGCTATACTACTATATATGTTTTTAGTTAGCTCACAGTGTCCACTAAGCTCAAAAGGTCTTAGAAAAACAAAGATACCCCTGATTAGTTTAATCAGGGGTATTCTAAATGCCGTCTTGAACCCATATATAAGGGTCAGCACCTCTTATTTACTTATCTTCCAGTTCCTCAAGATCATCTTCCTTGGCTTTCCTAAAGTTCTTTATGGCTTTTCCCATCGACTCAGCTAGCTGTGGAAGTTTGCCAGGACCAAAAATAATCAACACAATAACCAGGATAAAGCCTAGTTCCCAGGGACCGAAATTACCAATCAAACCAAACATAAAAACCTGCCTCCCATTTCTCCATATCAACTACTGCCGATGAACTTCCCCAATCATTTTCAGCTTACCACTGTAGAGTGATTTTAACCATGCCAGAAAACTATACTTGTCTATATAATATAACAAAACCCCTGAAAAAACACATCATATATTCGTTGGAAGTGCTTTAGAGAAGAGTCTAGCCAGGGAAGTGTTACCAATGGTAATACATTTGAAGCATCAGACTAACGGAGGCAAAGTGGACAGGAGGTGTAGCATGTCATCTGGTGGGGCTACTTGAAATTCCAAGGGCTGCAGCGAACGAGGCTGCTGAAAGGATATTTGGCCTGCATGGAGAGCCTGATGGTTGATCAAAAGGGACTGGCTTCCGTATAGTGCGTCCCCGCAAATAGGGTGACCCAGGTGGCTGAGGTGAACGCGGATCTGATGGGTTCGCCCCGTTTCCAGTTGCAAAGCCAGCAGGGTATAGTTCTGGAAGCGTTTGATAACCTTAAAATGAGTTAGGGCTGGTTTACCGTTGGCGGTATCTACCGTTCGGCAGGCGTTGCTGCCCGGAGCGGCATGACCGATGGGTAAGTCGATTGATCCGCCTTCTGTCTTAACTTCGCCTTCTACCAGAGCTAGGTAGCTGCGCTGGAGCAACCTCTTTTTTTGCTGGTGGAACATAGCCTGATGGGCATACTGACTTTTACCGACCAGCATCAGACCGGAAGTCCCTTTGTCCAGACGATTGATAGGGCGGAACAGCCTGGATTCTCCTTTTTGCAGCCAGTGATAAGTCAAGGCATTAGCCAGAGTACCTTCCATTTTGTCCTTGACCGGATGAACCGCCAGGCCGGGAGGTTTGTTTATAACCATCAGGTCATCATCTTCATAAATAATATCCATCGGAATATTTTGCGGAATGATATGGCTGGTTTCATCCAGATCCAGATCAACGGTTACAATATCCCCGGGCTGCAAGCGGTAATTGGTACGGGTGACCTGTCCGTTGACCTCGATCTTCTCCTGTACTTTTAGTCGAGCTAATAAAGCATGGGAAAGAGTTATTCTTTTCCTGAAGACATCGCGTAGATAAACCAGATCATCATCTTCATCTACCACATAAGTTAAAATGTTCTTGTCCATCGTTTCTCCTAGCTACGCAACTTGTGTTGTTATCAATTAGACTTCGCCACTTCTTACATAATTACCTTGATCATTGAGGTGTTTATATTGCCAATAATAACGAATAACCCAAGGGATCATAGCCAGGTCGTCCACCCTTACGAAATAAATATTTCGCATATTGTAGGGGCAAACGACCCTGTTTGCCAGTTCCCCCTGCACTTCTAGCCTGCCTTATTTATTCTTCCCGGTATAGATCAGGATAGCATCCCTTAAGAATTTAGCTGCACCAGCTTGTATTCGATCGTAGTAGGCGGTAAACCTGGCGTCGTCTACATACATCTGAGCTAAACCCGCATGGGCTTCTTCACTGTATTTGTCCCAGGTATAACTTAGCCATTGCCGATGCAGGTCGGCTGTTTCCTGAGCTAATTCGCTGGCTGGGTCTCCAGTGGTCAGGGCTGCCTGGAGGGTATCCATGATCTCCGCCTCCAGCTTTTGCAGTTCAGCATATTGCTCAGGGGTCAGGCCCATTAGTTTCTGATTGGATCTATCAACCTTTTCATTACCGTATTTTGCGCGTATTTCCTTACCATACTTGGCCTCATTGTCATTGATGAGCTTTTGCTTGAAGCCGGTAAACTTTTCTTGATCACTCATAACAATTCTCCCTTCATAATTGGCAATAGTTTTCTCCACATTTGTGATCAACAGCTCTAGCTGCTTCTTATTCTCCACAAGTTTAGTCCGGTGCTCTTGCAATGCTTTCAGGCTATCAAAGGAGGAAGAATGGATTATTTTCTTTATTTTTTCGAGCTCTACTCCTAACTCCCGATAAAAGAGAATTTGTTGGAGTTTATCAATTTCTGCTGAACCATAGATGCGATATCCTGAGGAATTGATCCGGGCTGGCTTAAGCAGGCCTATCTCATCGTAGTAGCGAAGAGTTCTACTGCTGACGCCCGCCAGTTGAGCTAGCTTCTGCACCGTATATTCCATAGTGAACCTCCTTTCATTGCTACTATAAACCTTTCCGCTACGTAAAGGTCAAGCCGAATTTTAAGGATTGTATCTAACCTAGAAAATAGGTCTAAATAGAAAGGACGCTGTGGCTGGTTAGGAGCCAACAGCGTCCGGGTTGAAGTCAATTACTGCAATTTAGTAGGCATAGCCTCAAATGATGAAAATCTAGGATTATAGTTGAGATACAAAAGCTTTGCCGAATTCCACACATTGGAAATAGCTTTCGGTATCGGGATTCCATAGTACCTTAAGACCAGGTTCTATGACCTCCAGTTTGGCATCTTTCAAACGAGCCTCTATGATCTTCACTGACTCACCGCTCCAACCGTAGGAGCCAAAAGCACCCGCTTTTTTGTTTTTAAAGCCTAATCCAGCTATCATTTCTAAAATACTGGCGGCACCGGAGAGTATGCCCCGGTTGATGGTAGAAGAACCCACCAGAAAAGCTTTGGACTTAAACACTTCGGTCAGAACATCATTTTTGTCCGAACGACCTACATTGAAAAGCTTAACAGCCACGCTGCTGTCGGCGGCACTAATACCCTCAGCTATGGCTTCAGCCATTTTCTTGGTGCCGTTCCACATAGTATCGTAGACGATGGTGATCTGATTTTCCTGATAATTGTCGGCCCATTCCAAATATTTATTAATGATTTGGGCAGGGTTGTCCCTCCAGATCACGCCGTGACTGGGTGCGATCATATTGACAGGCAGGTCGAGACTGAGGACCTCCTGGATCTTTTTAGTCACCAGGGGGCTAAAGGGAGTAAGTATATTGGCATAGTATTTGATGCATTCCTGATATAACTCGGCTTGATCCACTAAATCGTTGTACATCAGTTCGGAAGCGTAATGCTGTCCAAAGGCATCATTGCTGAACAAAATGTTATCACCAGTCATATAGGTGAAAGAACTGTCCGGCCAATGGAGCATCTTGGCCTCTACAAATATGAGTTGACTGGAACCTATGTCCAAGGTGTCGCCGGTCTTAAAGGGGACGAAGTTCCAGTCTTGATGGTAATGGCCTTTTAATATCTTGGCCCCGGTAGCGGTGCAGTAGATCGGTGTATCCGGGATTTCTCTCATCAGTTCCGGAAGGGCGCCACTGTGATCAATTTCCGCATGATGAGCGATGATATAGTCAATTTGCTGCAAGTCGATTTGCTTCTTCAAATTCTCCACGTATTCAGTAGCGAACGGCTCCCATACAGTGTCAATCAGGACGGTTTTCTGATCCTGGATCAAATAAGAATTATAGGAACTGCCTCGGTGAGTGGAGTATTCTTCTCCGTGGAAAGTTCGTAACTCCCAGTCGATCTTTCCTACCCAGCGTACTTTATCAGTGATGGCAAAACTCATATTAGCACCTTCCTTCTCGAAATTATTATGAACCATGATTCTTTTAGTATACACTATCCGAAAGGGGATCCAGATCAGCCCACTAAAATAATAACGGATGCAAGTCTCCTCTTGCATCCGTTGATATTTAGACCTTTTCTTCTTCGATCGGTTGTGGATCATCCTGTTGGGCTTTCTTGAAACCCTTAATGGCTTTGCCCATGGATTCTGCCAGTTGGGGGAGCTTGCCCGGCCCAAAAATTATCAGCACGATAACCAGTATAAAGACCAGTTCCCAGGGACCAAAGTTTCCAATTAAACCAAACATAGAAATCCTCCCTTTTCACATTATGCAAAGACAACCTACTTCTACGTCCCACCTAATATCAGGCGTAGCTGTGCAATCCTGGTAATAGGTAATTGACCCCGAAGAAAGTAAACAATACCAGCACAAAACCACCAATAACCATCCAGCGGGCGGCATTTCCTCGCCATTCCCGCGTGCGATGAACATGCAGATAGACGGCGTATATGATCCAGGTTATCAGAGCCCAGGTCTCTTTGGGATCCCAAGACCAGTAGCGTCCCCAGGCTTGCTCGGCCCAGATGGCGCCCAGAACAATAGACAAGGACAGCAGGGCAAAGCCTCCAGCTACCAGGAGGTACACGTAATCATCCTTTATAGATCGGCCAGCTGGGAAAAACTGCATCACTGCCAGGCCTGCGGCCAGAGTAAAAGCAGAATAAGAGATGGCAGCGGTAACAACATGCACTGTAAGCCAGGGACTCTTCAGGGCAGGCATCAGCGGTGCTACTGATCCCAGTTGTCCTGTCATTAATACCAACACCAGGGATAGCAGTATAGCCGACATCAGCATCACTATACCCCCGGCAGATTTCAACTGGTAGCGAGATGTCAGTAGCAGATACATCAAAACAGTGATCCAGGTAAAACACAACAGATAATCCATCCCATTGGTCAAGGGCAGCATTCCTGTCAAGACAGTTCTCATTACCAGAATGGCGAGATGAAGTACGCATCCCAATATAGCTAGAATCAGAGCTAACTTAAGAATATTCTCCTTACCGGTCTTACTTCCCAAGAAATAGAGTATAGCTGATAATAAATAAGCAAATAGCACCACATATACTACCATTGCTAGCATTGATCCCATGAAGTTCTCTCCCATCCAAGTAAGTTATGACTAAAGTTATGTTTGAACAGAATTCTTCTTTCTAACCGGGGCTGCCAGTAAAGCCAGGCATACTCCCAACATCAATATGATTCCGCCCACCATTACCAGAGGCAGACCAGGGTCAGCTTTGACATCCAGGATAGTGTACGGCTCCACTCCACTGAAAGTTATATAGACATTTTCATCGATCTGGGTCGGTTCATTAATTTTGGCTGCTCCTACGCCCAGAAGTTTATTATCTTCATAAACGGAAAAAACGATGTGGGGATTGTCAGGGCGCATGGAAACAGATGCCATGCCATATTCAGGGTTGAAATTCGGTATATATTTATAGATTTTGATCCTTCGATTGGTATCAGCGGGTTCCAACCACTGACCCTCCAAGAAGCCCTCCACTTTTTCGGTATTATTCTTAGCCACATACTGGGTAGTTATTAGATAACCAAAACTACTTTGATAAGCCTTGACTCCTCTATAATTTAGGGGATAGTTCACACTGATTGCCACCTGCTCAACCGCTTGCCCTTGCTCCAAAACGGTGACTTCGGAAATGTATTGCGAGGGAGAGCCATCCTCATTAAACTCGATTCTGAATTCATCCAACTCTATAGTAAAGGGATGCTTAATATCCAATACCTGCCCCATATCCACTTGATCACCGGACATGAGATGAATTCTTTCATTTTGGCCAGAAGTAGAATATACCAGGCCACCTATCAAGATCAGCACTATACCTAAGTGCAGTGAGATGATTCCCAGCTGACGTAACCATACCCGGCTGCCTGGCTTAGAGATCAGTACGCGAGAGGTACGCTTAATTCGGTTGATGGTACAGAGAATCATGTTAACCAGCAATAGCAGCAAAAGGAGCTCAAAAAGAGGAGTCTGGAAAAAAGTAGAGGGTAACAAAGAACTGCCTATGGCAGAAGCCAGGCCGATCAAGAGTAGTAAAACAAGTCCGGTTTTCATGGAGGAAATAAAATTGTAAATCCTATGCACGACTCATACCCCTCGACCTAGTATTCACGTTATTTGCGAAAACGTATGCCCCAAAGTTTTGGGACGCTGCTGATGGATACTATTGTACTTGATAAAATCTCTTTATGACACTGGATTATTATACAACCCTTGTTGTGAATGATATCAAGAATGCTGTGCTTTAGGAATCAAAAAAGGGAGCAACTACTCCCTTTCATGTATTATGTGTAAGTTCATAACCTGTTTACCAGGCTTTATCCCAGGCCTCTTCATCCAGATCTTCTAACCAGTCGAAAATATGACAGTCCGAACAAAAGGCATAGGACTTTTCATGCATACTGTGGCAGGTGCTGCACTCCTGTTCACCATGGTGGGAGTCATGCGGATTGGATTCCTCAAAATTGGTGGCAACCTTTATCTCATCCCAGCTGGAACCTTCGCCCTCTTCGGAGTGGCATTCTAAACAGAATTGCCGATCATTTTCAGCGCCGCCCTCTAAAGGCAGGGTATAATTACCCATCACAAAATTAAGGCCTTCCTTGGCTTTTTCTGGAATAGTCCTGGTATGACATTCTTGACAGGTTACATCTTCTTGGGCATGCTTATTATCTAACAAGGCTCCTTCATGCCAGGATTGATAATAGGGTTTGATAATGTGACAGGTGCCACAGAAGGAAGGGTTTTCACTGGCCTTCAGTAATCCCACACCTGTGCCAGCGCCTATGATTATGCATACTCCTACCAGGATAAGAATGGTTTTCCTATTCAAAAATCTCTCTCGAAAA
>DBRE01000031.1 GCA_002305535.1 Syntrophomonas sp. UBA1376 | reverse complement strand
ATCGACTTGTATGGCCAATTTGCTGAGATAGCCCGCCTGTTTGAGGATGATTTGCCACCTAAATTCTACGATACAAAATATCAGGTTATGCTAGTAACTGCCTGGGGTCAGCAGGGGGAATGGGACTTAGCCCAAAACCAGTCGGTCAGTATGCTGGATGAATGGGATACCATGAAACACCAAGCCGACAAAGCTGAAAAGTCAACGGTCAGCTGTGCGGAAATAGCCGTTGAAGACCTTGCCAGGGCTGTCAATAATAATTCTCGTGAACTGGTTATTATTAAAGGAGAGATCGCAGTCAAAGAAATCACTAAGCTTCAAGAAGAATTATCAAAAAAAAGGATGAAAGATCAGTGATATTCGCCGTCAGTCAAGCAAGGACTCGATGACTGTGGGGATAGCCGAAGCAGCAACCTGAGGATTTGATCCTCCTGACAAAACAAATAGCAAAGGTCTGTTCGCTGCAAATTCCTTCATACGGTGGGTAAATTCTCGATATCCGTTGATAGTTAAGTAAAAGTCACCATAGTCTTCACAATGCGAATCATGCCCGAAGATTACTATAACAAAATCCACGTTGGCGGCTTTGGGGAGAATCTCTTCCAAAGCTTCCAGAAACACCTTATCGGTAGCATTATCGATAAGTATGCCATAATTATGATGCTTATCATCCTGGTAGGAATAGTCTTCATCCGCGAAAAAGTTGATGTGGGTTATCTGCGGATCCAATGCTAGTATGTCGCGGGTACCATCACCTGAATGGGGATCCATGTCCAGTATCAAAATTCGGTTCACGCCCAGTTGCCTAAGTCGAACAACTGCCATGGCAACGTCATTATAATAACAAAAACCCCAGCTATAATTGCGGCCCGCATGATGTCCAGCAGTACCCACAAAGCAAAAAGCACTATCTAATTGCTGGGCTGCTAATAATTCGGCGGCAGTTACCACCCCGGCAGCACTTAATAGTGCAACTTCGTGGAACCCTTCTGCTTGCACTGTCCCAATATGACTTTCCGTGTGAACCTGATTTAATAAACGCTGGTGCAGCGTAGTTACTGAAGGTTCAAAAAACTTTAGTTTAACTGCATAGGGCTGCCTACAAAGCGTATCATAAGCAGGTTTTACCCGGTGAAGAAGAGTGATATAGCCCTTCTCGGCAAAGTCCGGGTGGTAGAAAACCCCTACACTCATGCCAACACCCTCTTAGCTCATAATACTTTATTCCCATTTAACCCAATGATAATATAAAGAAGGAGTATTATTAAGGAGTAAATATGGAATTTCATTTTCAAAGATCATGGCATGTGCATGTGGAAAGAACCACTAAGGAAATAATCACATCATCCTGTCACTACCTGGATTCGGTGGAAGAAAAGACGGCTGTTCTGCAGGTAAGAGTAAAGGATTTTTCTATAGAAAAGGCAGAATTGCTCAAACTGCGTCAGGCTGAACAATTCACCGAGACAGTTATCCATATCCCTGAGATAAAAGGGGTTACAGCCTACTTGGGAAGTGGGCCCGAGCTAAGAAAAGCTTTGGCTCCACTACTATCATCTCAGGAGAGGGAGTTATTTAACCAATGCATAATTGGAGCATTTCAGGGAGAGACCTTTATTTTCAAAGAACGTGGTTTTTCCACCGCCCACCAATATAACCAAGCAGGAGAAGAGTTTATGCTGGGAACATGCCGCTACTATAGCAATCTAGATCGGATAACTAATTCTTGGTCAGATTATATTGGTGAGCCCGAAAGAGAACAGTATTTGTTCAACCGCTTTAAGAATCAGCAATTGATGGCCACCGAAAGGGAATATTGGCTAATTGGTTCACTCAACGATACTTTTCATCAGGTAAATACCTGCTTGCGTTTGAGAAAAACTGACCACCGTGTCGTAGATGCCCAGGGACAATTGCTCAGAGCACCAGATCAGGTTTGTCGGGAGTCCAGCTCTTATCTGCAGGACTTAACGGGAATCGATATACTGCAGCTGGATAAAAAAGAACTGGCTGGCCGGTTAGGAGCCCAAAACGGTTGTGTGCATCTGATCGATTTAGTTTTTGACAGTGCTGAAACTTTGAGGATGTACAACAAAACCAGATCGTAATAGCCAGGTTTTTCTAGCGGGATTTTATCAGAAAAGACAAAGGCCTTGTATAACCGCAAGGCCTGTAAAATTCATATGGCAGGGGAGAGAGGTCTCGAACCCCCAGCCCCCGGTTTTGGAGACCGGTGCTCTGCCAATTGAGCTACTCCCCTGTGCTGTGCTCAGCGAAATTTATTCTACCATACATTTGGCGAAGCTTCAAGAGTGCTTCATGAATTGTTATGATTTAATTAATAGGGTAACCGTTACTGATTGCTAAGCTGGCTAGAACAGCAGTAAAAAGCCGACACTAAAAACATAAACGGTTCCCACCATGCTCATGGCAGCTAGAAAAGACTGTATAAATTCTTTCTTACTGAAACCGACAAACATTACATCATCACCTCACAGAACAAATGTTCTATTCTTATTATAAAAGGGAACAGGTGTTCTGTAAAGCAAAATATTATGGATTTTTTATTAATAATTGAATTTACTATGGATAAGGTCATAAATCTTATTGTAGAGTAGTGATGGAGAATATAAAGCAACCAGCCATACAAATGGAGGTTTTTTAATGAGAGTATTGGTGCTTATGGGGGGGACTTCTGCGGAAAGGGAAGTATCCTTAAGAAGTGGAGCAGCGGTTGTAAAAGCCCTGCAGAACATAGGTCATCAGGCAGAAGGCCTGGATTTTAACAGTCATGCCATAAATGCGATCAGGGCTTATGCTCCAGATGTTGTATTTATTGCTCTGCACGGTAAACCCGGGGAAGATGGTACTGTTCAGGGACTATTGGATTTATTGAAAATACCTTATACCGGTTCCGGTTTGGCCACCAGTGCTATCTGTATCGATAAAGTATTAACCAAAAAATATCTAAGTGGAGAAGGAATACCAACCGCTCCTTACGAAATCATCAGCCAGAGTGGAAGTCAGCAGGATACAGGTAGAATAGGATCTTATCTGGCTGATAAACTGGGAATGCCCCTGGTAGTGAAACCATCAACTCAGGGCTCCAGTATTGGAACCCTGATAGTCAAAGATCCATCCCAAATCGGGCTCGCTTTAGAGCAGGCTTTCCTCTATGATCGGGAAGTATTAGTGGAACAGTATATTGCCGGGGCGGAAGTGACGGTAGCCATGCTTGGCAATGATGAAATTGAAGTTTTGCCTATAATTGAAATTACATCGGTCAATGAATTTTATGATTTCGATTCCAAATACACCCAGGGTAAATGCGAACACATCATTCCGGCAAGGATCAGCCCGGATGTTAAACAGGAAATTGAGCAGATAGCAGTTCAGACCTATAAGCTCTTGGGCTGTCGTGGTTTTGCCCGGGTAGATTTTCGCATCGATAAGTCAGGCAAACCTTTTGTGCTAGAGGTAAACACAATCCCTGGGATGACCGAAATGAGCTTGGTTCCCGATGCTGCAAAGGCAGCGGGTATTAGCTTCAATGAACTGGTGGAACGAATTGTAAGGTTGGCTCAACAGAACTAAAAAAGGTTTTCAGGGGCGGCCGACGAAATGAAAAAAAAAGAGTTTACTGAGGAGTAAACAACATGACCAATTTTCTTCCAGCCGGCATTATTAATGATACTATCTTGGAGATACAGTCTAAAATCTCTGATCTGCAGAAGGAACTGGCCTTACGGAATCTCTATAATCTAAAACAAGGGCTCCAAGAAGTAGAAGAACTAGTTGTTGAGCTGGCCCTCTTCTTAGAAAAGCTGTCATGTGAGCCTTTGATCTATACCGGAACCGGAACTACCGAAGAGATAATAAGACGCCTCGAATGGGCGCTAACTTTCAGCGAAGAAATTGATCCAGTAGAGTATTATCGCTACATGGAGGAAATCAAAAAAGCTACCAAATAACAGGTGGGGTCAGGATAGAAATATTCTCTTGCCAGATGACGACAGATATATGATTCTTAGTTACTGTCAAGAAAGCGAGTATTTCCGCCCGGACCCCTTTTGTAAATCTGGTATAATACTGCTAACTGTTAATAGAGGAGATATCACATGAATAAACATATGCAGGCAATTGCTGACAAGATAAGCCATGGGGTACGGTTGGACAAAAGAGATGGATTGTTCTTATACAATGAAGCTGATTTATTAGATATAGGGCAGTTGGCTCGAGAAGTAAAAATGAACAAAACGGGCCAGCATGTCTTTTTTAATGTTAACTGTCACATCAATCTTACCAATATCTGTGTGTCGCGCTGCAAATTTTGTGCATTTGGAGTTGATGAGGAAGGGACAGGCGGGCCCTATTGTATGACCGCCCAGGAAGCTTTTGATTATGGCAGCAATGAGGTTGGAGGCGGCATAACTGAGTTTCATATCGTTAGTGCACTTCACCCCAAAATGCCTTTTGAACACTATGTGGGTATCGTGGAAAGTTTGCATAAAGCCTATCCGGATATTCACATTCAAGCCTTTACGGCCGTAGAAATTGTTTACTTTGCTCAAATCAGTGGTCTATCTGTAGAGCAAGTCTTAAGAGAACTGCAGGCTGCAGGGATGGGATCCATGCCGGGAGGCGGGGCAGAAATACTCAACGATGAGATTCGCCGTGATCTGTGTCCTAAAAAAGCTAATAGTGAAGAGTGGCTGGAAGTACACCGCATTGCTCATCAATTGGGTATACTCACCAATTGCACCATGTTATATGGCCATATCGAGACAATTGAAGACCGCATTGATCATATGTTGAAGTTGCGTGAACTTCAGGATGAAGCTCCTGGTTTTCAGTCTTTCATTCCTCTGCCATTCTTGCCCGACAACACCAAATTGTCACATATTAGTCGCACAGGAGCAGTGGATGATCTCAAAACCATTGCTATCTCCAGATTGATGCTGGATAACATTGACCATATCAAGGCCTTCTGGATAATGCAAGGCATACCCATAGCTCAGGTGGCCTTACATTTCGGCGCGGATGATATGGATGGTACGATTGTGGAAGAGCGTATCATGCACGCTGCCGGGGCCCAAACCAGTAAAGGGATAGGCAAACAGCAGATGATAAACTTGATCCGGGAGACTGGCTACTTACCTACGGAGCGGGATACTGTTTATAATATCCTACGCACTTATTAAACGGAGGCATAACTATGAAACCAAGAGTTGGACATATCCAGTTCATTAATTGTTTTCCTTTATTTTATGGTTTGATTGAAAAGAAATTTTTACTGGAAATAGACCTTATAAAGGGTAATCCCAAAGACCTTAATCGCATGTTGGAAGCCAATTTGTTGGATATGGCTCCAATTCCATCTATCAAATACGCCAAAAACTATCTTGACTATGTCATCATGCCCGATATATCCATAAGTTGTGACGGCGAAGTTAAGAGCATCTATCTTTTCTCCAAGGTTCCTATTGAGGATTTACACCACAAAAAAATTGCCTTGACCAATACTTCGGCAACCTCTCAGAACCTACTGCGTATAATCATGGCTCGTAAGTATGAAGCCGTCCCGGAATACTTCGATTCCATACCGGAACTAAGAGCAATGCTGATGGAAGCTGATGCGGCTTTGCTGATTGGCGATGATGCCCTAAGAGCCAAGTATAAAACCTCCGATAGCCTCTATGTTTATGATCTAGGGCAGGAATGGAAGGATCTAACCGGTCTACCTATGGTTTTTTCAGTGTGGGCTATACGGAGGGAGTTTGCTGAGAATCACCTGGATCAGGTGAAACTGATAAAAGAGGCTTTCTGTGATTCCATGGACTATAGTCTTGAAAACATTGGTGATGTAGCTCGCAAAGCTTGTCAGTGGGAGGATTTCCCCCCCGAATATCTTGTGGAATATTTTACAACTTTGCGCTTTGATTTCGATCGCTCCAAACAGGAAGGCCTGATGGAGTATTATCGGCAAGCTAACAGTATGGGCTTGATTGAACAAGCTCCGCCCTTGAATGTTTTGAATCTCTAAGGGGAAGGTTTACTATTGATTAAGATACGTAATATTTTGGAAGAAATAATGGCTGGCAGACGGATGAATGAGGAGGAGTTCCGTTTGCTATTCTACCATGCTGATATTTATGACCTTGCCCGAGCGGCTACGAAGGTACGCGATCGCCGTTTTCCGGAAGGGATGACAACCTTCGTAATAGACCGCAATATCAACTATACTAATATTTGCTCCTGTAAATGTAGCTTTTGTGCTTTTTACCGGGACAAAAGTGACACCGATGCTTATGTGATAGACGAGGCGTTACTTTACCAGAAAATCGATGAGGCTTTGGATCTGGGTGCGACTCAATTAATGATCCAAGGTGGTTTAAACAGGGAACTAGGACTGGCCTTTTTTGAAAATATGTTCAAGGGCATCAAGGCTCGCTATGATATTACCATCCATTCCCTCACTGCACCAGAAGTAGCTTTTATTGCTCGTAATGAAGGTTTAACCTTGCGGGATACGCTGAGGCGCTTGCGTCAGGCTGGACTAGACTCCTTACCCGGTGGAGGGGCGGAGATCCTCCATGATGAGGTGCGTAGCAAGATAAGTCCCCATAAAATAAAGAGCAGTGAATGGCTGGATGTCATGCATGCGGCTCATCAGGAAGGCATAAGGAGTACGGCGACCATGATGATGGGTACTATTGAAAACTTGGATCATCGTCTGTACCACTTGAAAAGCATTCGTGATTTGCAGGATGAGACCGGTGGTTTTCGAGCCTTTATCGTGTGGACTTACCAACCTGGTAATAACGAATTAATGGGAGAAAAAATGTCATCCTTGGAATATCTTCGTTTTTTAGCCCTGTGCCGCTTATATTTAGACAACTTTGATCACATTCAGGGATCATGGGTCACCCAGGGTAAGCAAGTTGGTGAGCTGTCGCAGTTCTTCGGCGCTGATGACTTGGGCAGTATCATGATCGAGGAAAATGTAGTGCGGGCAGCAGGATTAAGCTACCGCATGAAAATAGAAGATATGATTAGTATGATCCGTTCGGCTGGGCGAGTTCCCGCTCTGCGTGATACTGAATACCGCATTATTAAAACTTTTGCAGGAGGATTAGCATGATAATTCCTCAGGCCTCATTGGCTTTGATCGGTGGATCTAGCACACTTAGTATTCAAGTTCCCGAGGATCTGAATCTTGACTATCTCAAAGTTGTAGATCGGGATATGGTGTTTTCCACTCCTTTTGGTGAGAGTCCTGCTTTCAAACTAGTGGAGATAACAGGGGATCAAGGGATCAGAAGGCTACTCACATGCCGTATGCACGGTTGGCGACGAGGAGTTTCCCGTGCTGATGCTTCTCGGCAGGTGTTTTGGGTCTTGGGCCAAGCCGGCGTAAAAAGCATTTTAGCCGAAGGCGGTGTGGGAGCCGTAAACCATATGCTGGATCCTCGTGATATTGTGATTCCTCATGATTATATCGATGTATCTATGCGTAAGGATGTTAACTTGGATGATCGGTATTTGCTGGTGATGCGCGAGTCCCTTTGTCCGCATCTTCGCACATTATTAAGCAATAAAGCTCAAGAGATGTGGAAGGCAGGCCGTATCTTCAATCGAGGAATCTATGTAAACACTGATGGCCGGCATTTTGAAAGCCCGGCGGAAGTGAACCTATACAGAATCGCTGCGGGTGACATCATTGGCCAAAGCCTGTGCCCTGAGGTGTATTTAGCTCGAGAGATCGGAGCTTGTTATGCCGGGTTATATATGGTGGTCAATTATGCCGAGGGTATAGTGACCCCTTGGACTCATCAGGAGTTAGCCGACATTTTCCACAATCAGAGCCAGGAGGTAGGGCGATTGTTGTGGGCAGTTCTCAGAGACCTGCCTTTGGAAACTGACTGTGGATGCCGGGATTTGCGTAAAGAGACATTATTAAAAGAAGTGTATGAGGAGGGTTTTGATGGGTAATCAGCAAACTGGTTCGATCAGCAGTACGGTTAAACTGGTTTTACTGTTCTTGGCATTATGGTTGTTGTCATTCTTGTCCAATATGTATGTGGATTGGCTGTGGTTTACGTCCGTAGACTTTAAGGAAGTATTCATTACTTTTCTGTTCAATAAGGTGGGACTATATTGTCTGATATTTTTACTTGTTTTTGTTATATTCGCAGTCAATCTTCTTATTGCTCGTCGTAATTTGGCTGATCAGGAAGATACCCCTTATCAGCATGATCCTGAACAAGATGTGATTTATCTTAATCGGAATCAAAATGCCTGGAAAGAATTCCTGCAGAGTAAGTCTGCCACCTGGCTATTTATAGGGGTTAGTTTGCTGGGAGCTTTTTTGGTTAGCTCAGTGGCGGCAGATAACTGGATCGTAGTTCAGCAGTATTTCAATCGAGTAGCTGTTGGCACCACTGACCCCATTTTTAACAAAGACCTGAGCTTCTACTTTTTTAACCTCAACTTTTACCAGTTTGTTTATAGCATTTTAATGTCCTCATTGGTTCTTCTTTTTGTTACCTTAATCGTTGTTTATATACTGAATGCCAGTTCAGCTGCTTTGCTGGGTAATTGGAGAGAGTTCACTTTTGCCAAAGGGCATTTAGCAGTAATTCTAGCTCTGATTTTTGCTCTTAAGTCCTGGGGATATAAGCTAAACACGTATGAGTTGCTATTTTCACAAAATGATTTGATATTTGGAGCTACCTATACTGATGTACATGCCCGTTTACTGGCTCTAAAAGTATTGATCATCGTTTCAATTATAGTAGCCCTAATAATACTGGCCAATATTTTCGTACGCAAACTTAACTGGATCCTTATAGGTGTAGGTGCCTGGCTGGGTATCGCTATTATAATGGGGAGCATTTATCCGGCTTTGATGCAGAGTTTGATAGTTCAGCCCAACGAATTTAATAAGGAAAAACCCTATCTGGAAAACTCCATTGCCTTTACCCGGCAAGCCTATGCGCTGGATAGAGCAGAGAACAGAGAGTTCAAGGTTGACTATGATCTGAATATCAACGATCCCGAACATGAAAGCACCATTAATAACATCCGACTCTGGGATTGGCTGCCCCTAAAGACTACCTACCAAAATCTACAGCAGTTGCGTCCCTACTATGTGTTTGACGATGTGGACATTGATCGCTATACCATCGACGGGCGTTATAGGCAGGTTATGCTGTCGGCTCGGGAGAT
This sequence comes from Syntrophomonas sp. UBA1376, assembly GCA_002305535.1. Taxonomy (GTDB): domain Bacteria; phylum Bacillota; class Syntrophomonadia; order Syntrophomonadales; family Syntrophomonadaceae; genus DTU018. The sequence continues at coordinate 37,040 of DBRE01000031.1, read as the reverse complement.
AGATCAGAGTGAGCTTACCGCTGAAGCGCAGACCTGGATCAACCAGCGCTTGATGTATACCCATGGTTATGGAGTTGTAGTCAGCCCAGTGACTGAGGTAGAGGAAGAGGGATTTCCACAATTTATCATCAAGGATATTCCACCCCAGTTTAGTACAGATCTCAAGGTCACCCGCCCCGAAATATATTTTGGTGAGCGGACCAACTCCTATGTCATCGTAAATACTCATCAAAAAGAATTCGATTATCCCATGGGTGATGAGAACGTTTTTTCCACCTATGAAGGCCAGAGTGGGATCAAGGTAGGTTCTATTGGCAAGCGTTTGATATTAGCCTGGGTATTGAAAGATTACAAAATAATACTATCCAACGACATTCACAGTGAGAGCCAAGTACTAATGAACAGAAATATTATGCAGAGAGTACAAAAAATAGCCCCTTACCTGCGCTATGACCAGGATCCATATATAGTCATCAATGATGAGGGGCATCTGTACTGGATGTTGGATGCTTATACTTGCACAGATAAGTATCCTTATTCTGAGCCCTTTGATAGTCGAGGTAACAACTATATACGTAATTCAGTAAAGATTACCATGAATGCGTACAATGGTGATATGAAATTTTATGTAGCCTACGAAAATGACCCGATTATCAAAACCTATGAAAAAATCTTCCCGAACATGTACTTACCATTGGACTCAATGCCGGATAGTCTTAAAGCACATATCCGTTATCCGGTCGACATGTTCCAGGTTCAGGCCAATATGTATCGTACTTTCCATATGACCGATACTAACGTTTTTTACAACAAAGAGGATCTGTGGATCATACCCAACGAAATTATTGGAGAAGAGCCTCAACAGATGGAGCCCTATTACCTGATTTTACAGTTACCTGGTGAAACAGAGGCTGAATATGTATTGATGCTCCCTTATGCACCTAAGAGCCGTCCGAACATGATCGCCTGGATGGCTGCGCGCATGGATAGGGATCATTATGGCAACATGATAGTATACAACTTCCCCAAACAGGAGACCGTCTATGGACCGGAGCAGATTGAGGCTCGTATAAACCAGAATACCGAAATAGCGCAACAGCTTACCTTGTGGAGTCAAAGAGGTTCTCGAATCCATCGGGGGAATCTGCTGGTAATACCGATGGCTAATTCAACTCTCTATGTGGAGCCTTTATATCTGCAGGCTGAAAACGGGCGCATACCGGAATTAAAACGGGTAATAGCCGCCTTCGGAAATAAGATCGTCATGGAGCCTTCTCTGGATCAGGCCTTGTTGAAACTATTTGGTGAACAACCGACCACAGACGCGCCTGATACTGGACAACCGCCGGTCGATGAGCCTAGCACCAGTTCCAGCATATCCGATCTGGTTGGCTTAGCCCGAGATTACTACGATCGAGCTGAAGAACGCTTGCGCGAAGGTGACTGGGCTGGTTATGGAGCTAATATTGATAAGCTTGAGGAGATTATCAACCAATTAGAGGAAGCGGCATTGGATTAAGAAGAAAAGGAATCTTGCTGCTATATAAGGGGTGGGGGACAGATGCTGATTTCAGTGAGCGATCGTGTTAAATTGCTCTTTAGTGAAGCGGGTTTTTTGTTCTGTAACTGTGTGTTGGTGGAGGATGATATAAGAACCATTATCGACACCGGAGCAGATACCAAATCTCTGTTGGAGATTGAACCTGCCAGAATGGATCAGATACTGTATACTCATCATCATTACGATCATACCAGAGGGCATCGGTTATTCACCGATGCCCAAACCTATATCCATGCTAACGATGCCCAAGCTTTTGATAGTGAGCAGGAGTTCATGTACTACAATTCGATTGATCGCTGGGGGGAATTAATGCCGGGAATTGACTACCGTGAGGCAGCGATGCAAATGGGCATGGAAGTTACCGAAGACCTGGTCATACCTATCCATGATTACCTGTCAGATGGTCAGGTACTAGATCTTGGTCATACTAAAGTAGAGGTGTTACATACGCCGGGACATTCGGCTGGTCATTGCTCGTTCTGGTTTCCTGATCAGGAGTTCCTCTTTACCGGCGATATTTGTTTAACTAATGCCGGACCGTGGTATGGAGAAGTACTGGCCAGTCCAGATCAGATGCTACATTCTATCGACCGTCTGATTGCCTTGAAGCCCCCTCGGTTATGTTCCTGCCATACCAAAGAAATTGACACTGATCCTATGGGAACCTTACAGGAGTATAAAGCCCGTATTTACAAACGAGAAGAGCGCATTTACCGTTACCTTAAAAACAAACCTGCTACATTTAACGAACTTGCTGATCAACATTTGATTTACCGTATGCACCCCACTCCCTTTGTTCTGTTTTGGGAAAAACTTATGATCCTAAAACATCTGGAGCGATTGGAGAAGCTGGGAATGGTAAACCATGACAAGTATGGTACCTTCGAAACGATATAGGAGGAAAAAAATGAAGATAGTATGTCTGGGTGATTCGATTACCTGGGGATTTCCTTTTGGCCCTCAGGACTCATGGGTAGCCATGTTGCAGAAAGAATTGCAGGTAGAGATTATTAATCGTGGTATCAACGGTAACACTACTTCGGATATGCTGCACCGTTTTGATCGCCATGTCTTGCAGGTCGGACCCACTCATCTAATCTTGATGGGGGGCATAAATGATGTGGTGGGTCAGGAATCTTATGAGGTGATTGTTCGCAACCTGCAGATGATGATCGATAAAGCCTTGGCGGCGGGCATAATAGTCATACTAGGTACTCCCACCGCCGTGGATTACGCACCTTGGGAGCGCAGCCTGATGAGGCTACGTGACTGGATACATCAAACAGCCGATCAACTCCAATTGAAGGTGATAGACTTTCACCAAGCCTTTTATGATTCCCAGGGTCAACTGCTTACGGAACTGTTGTTGCCGGACGGGGGACACCCTGCTCGTTCCGGTTATCAGGCCATGTTTGAGCAAATAGATCTCAGTATTTTTGCCTCATCCGACTAAACCGTAGCAGGAATTTGATCCTGAGGTAAAGGGATAACTACAAAAGTTTCAGTGATTTCACCGTCCTTGGTATAGACTTTCACAGGGGCGGTTTTTTCATTTTTAGCATCACTATAGCGGGCCACTATGGAGCCAGCGTAAGTTAAATGGGGGCTAGGATCAATAGGCAGGATTGGTCGAAGCAAACCCACTGGACCGGGTCGGTCAGTTACCTTTATCAACCGATCAGATGAACGGGATTGCGCTTCCAAACGGGCATTTTCAGAATGGTTTCGGCCTACTGCCAAAAGAAGACCTGCTTCGAGATAAAAATGGCGTCCTATTTTCAAAATGTCCAAATCCTCCGGTCGGGGATGCTCAATAAGATTCAGTATTTCTTTGAGCCGGCGGGCGTAGTTTTGTTCGGTCAGCAAACACCCACCTGCCGGGGAAGGATATTCCTGAATGCCAAACTCTTCGGCTAACTCCATTTGCCTGGTGCGTCCACGACCACTGATATCAAGCATTAATTGACGATCGATCCAGCCCTCTTTTTCAGGTATGGTAGCCTCCAGAAGTCTGCCGGACAGAGGACGGACTATATAACCTTTGTATCCGGATAATTTATCGACGGCATTGAGCGCAGAACGGTTCTGACTCATGGGGCGTTGTCCTAGGACTTCGCCGGTAACAATGAAGGAGGCTCCTAGATCATGCATAAGGTCGCCAGCCTTTCTGAACATGAAACCGTGACAGTCTATACAGGGATTCAGGTTTTTCCCATAGCCGTATACAGGGTTCCTAAGCACTCGTTCTAAGTACTCTTCCCCCACAGGTTTTATCAATAGTTCAATTCCCAATTGATGGGCAGCTCTTTTGGTGCGTTCATCGGCGCCAAAAAAGGGGCTGCTGAAATTTATGGCAGTAACTACTACACCTTGATTTTGCATCAATCGCACTGCCAATTGTGAATCAAGACCTCCTGAAAAAAGGCTGACTGCCTTCATTCTTGACCACGCTCCTTGAGATATTCGAGGTCACTGACCACTGATAAGCCGTTTTCTTTCAATAGGGCTGCTGTAACGCCATGACCTTCCCTAATTTGGTGGGTAAAGGTGCCGTCATATATTTTTCCTACACCGCAAGAAGGGCTATTGCTCTTCAAGATCACCAGATCCACCTGATGTTCCTGGGCCAGTTCCAGAGACCGCTGGGCACCCTTCACGAAGAACTTAGTCAGGTCTTCACCATCATGGGCGATTACCTGGGCTGTACCAGCCAATACATCACTACCGGTTCCTTGGATTATTTCCGCCGGCTTTCTAGGAATGGGTAATCCCCCTAAGACTTCCGGACACACAGTGATCACATCACCACGATCCAGCATTTCCGCAAAAAATGGGTGTTCGTTATTACGGCCATCATATTTGCAGTTCAAACCGCATAAACAAGCACTTACCAGAATCATAATCTTAATCTCTCCATCTACTACAAGTATTATCGCTACTAAAGCGGTAATGAGTTACTTTTTAATAATAGCAAAGAATGAACTGTTTTCATATTATAAGATACTAAACAGGAACGGTGGCGATAAGGGGATGTATTCATTTCCCAAAATTCGTATTGCAGCGAACGACCAATTAAGCCTAAGAAGAATTGTTGTAACTAAAAAACTAGCTGGACAACTGTTTTTGCAAGACAATGAAGAGCTAATCGTTCGAACTGGTAAGCGGAGCCACTCATTTTTGGTAAACATACAGACAGATAGTAATAATGATGCCAAGGTACTCTATATGCACCCGGCCAGTCTGCACCGGTTGTGCTTGAAATCTAATAGTGAGTACGGCTATTCAAGTAGTGCTAAAGAGATCAGACTGGGTCCCATGGTAGGGATTATGATAGAAATCTTGGGAGGGCCCAGCAAGCCTTATAATGGACAGACAGGCTTTGCAAAACAACTTCTTAATCGAGGTCAAGAGATAGGGGAGATATGTTATGTCTTTAGCCCCCATACCATTGATTGGCAAAATCAGGTCGTCATCGGGTACACATACGGAAAAAATGGTTGGACTAAACGTAGTTACCCTTTTCCAGATGTAGTTTATCCACGAGAGAGGAGTTATTCATATTCCCGGATTATCCTTTCGCTCCGCAAAAGATTTGATGAATTAGGAGTCAAGTTCATCAACCCTACCATGGCTGGCAAATGGTTAACCTATCAAATCATTAGCCACCATCCTCGATTAGCTGAACACCTGCCAGATACCAGACTACTCACAAATTTCACTATCGTTGACAGCATGATAAACAAATACCAGGCGGTTTATCTGAAGCCGATTATCGGCTCGAAGGGAAACAATATCATACGGGTTAGGCGCAATGGAAGGAAAGGTAACTATCAATACCAGTATCAGAAAAACCAAAAATCATTCCGGGGGACAGCTCACTCTTTAAGTCAACTGCAAAGAGCCTTACGCGTCGTAATGGGACGGCGAGCATATCTGGCTCAACAGCCCATTGATTTATTATCATTCCAGGGTCATATCACCGATGTGAGAGCAATAGTACAGAAAGATCATACGGGACGGTGGGATATAACTGGCATGGGCTGTCGTATGGGGGCCCAAGGTTCTATCACCAGTAATATTGCTACGGGTGGTCGGGGCTCTAAACTCAGCACTGTTTTGGAACGACATTTTCAAAAAAGGGAACAGCGTGATCAAATAGAACATGATCTTAGTTTCATAGCCCTGGAGTCAGCCCGGGTCTTAGAGAAAAGTATCGGTATGGCTGGAGAAATGGGAATCGATTTAGGGATAGACACATCCGGTAAGGCCTGGTTTATTGAGGCCAATTTACGTCCTGCCCGACAAATATTCAATCTCATTGGCGAACAACAAATGCGTCAGCAGTCAATAATAAACCCATTGTTATATAGTCGATATCTGGCAGGATTTTCAGAAAAGGAGTATGATTAATGAAAATAGTAGGCAAAATATTCCTATCCGATCGTTTGGTTGAACGTCTGGGAATCACAGTGCAACCACTGGTGAAGGTAAGAGTGGGCTGCCTGATAGTTGTCGCAGAATTAGTGGTTAGGCCTGATACCAGAGCTACTTATATGCTTTCCCCAACACTGGCACAAGCTCTTTATATTCACCAAAGAAAACGCATGCAGATTAGATATGATAAACAGGCTGACATGTTGCATTTGGGACCAACCATAGGGATTTTGGCCACCAATTTACCTAACCGTGGGAATTATGATCCGACCAGTGTACAGGCAGAACTTATTTATTTGAATCACATAAGCAAAACATTGCCAGGCCAGACCTACGTATTTACCCCTGCTTCTATTAATTGGGATAACTTAACGGTAAGGGGTTATTCATATCGCCCTTCTAATCAGGGAAGGGGGAGTTGGATATCTTCCATTTATCCACTGCCCGATGTAGTATATGACCGAGTTTCAACTCGTAGAGGAGAAGCGCGCCAACAAATCAAAAACGCCAAAACGAAGTTGATGCAGCAGCCTTACCTGAAATATTTCAATCCCTCCTTCCTCAATAAATGGAGAGTTCATGAGATGCTCCTTACCAATCCGGTGTTGCATCAACATTTGCCGGAAACTAGGCCGTTAACCACTGAAAACTTAGCGGCAATGTTGAGGCGATATAGGACGGTGTATGTCAAGCCCAGCAATGGAAGTTTAGGAATGGGCATTATTCGAGTAACTCAGGATAGAAAAAACACCTTGCATTACGTAGTGCACCGAAGCAAACGCTTCCGTAGTACCGCAGATGATGCGGCAGACTTTATTCATCGTACCCGATCCATACGCGCCGATAAACCCTATATTGTTCAACAGGGCATAGATATAGCCACTTACCATGGGTCACCTTTTGATATTCGCATCATCTTTCAGAAAAATGGCAGAGGTGAGTGGCAACTGAGCAAGAAGTTTGTACGCGTTGCCCCTCGGGGAAGTTCGGTAGCCAATTTGAGCAGTGGGGGCAAAGCCCTACCCAGTAAGATCATAATGCGATCAATGTTTCGGAAAGCTGATTTAATAGAAGAAAAGAACCGACAGATCAAGGAGTTTTGCCATCAGGTAGCCACCACCATTGAAAGAGCCAGTCAGATGGTTTATGGTGAACTAGGTCTGGATCTGGGATTGGACAAAAATGGCCACATATGGCTCATTGAAGTCAACTCGAAACCACGCAAGACTACAGTAACCGAGCTGTCAAAAATAGTAATGCGCAATGCTTTTAAAAGGCCTCTGGAATACAGTATTTATTTGGCTGGATTCTAATCATTTGGCGCCAAAGGTATGGGGGAGGGAATTGGTATCTTCTTAATACATCAGTTAAACTGTATGCGAGAGAATCCCTAAGAGACCAATTAGGGACAGGAATAATCATGATGTGTGCCGAATAGGCCCTATATCGATACATTATAAATTAATCGCTAACAGGGGGATCAATAATGGCTAAGGTTAAGCGCATTGGAGTTTTAACAGGTGGAGGCGATTGTCCCGGGTTGAATGCAGTCATTCGAGCTGTGACAAAAACTGCCATTAATGAATATGGAGTGGAAGTAGTTGGTTTTCGCGACGGTTTTAAGGGTTTAGTGAACAATGACTATATGCCTTTGAACTTAGCTAGCGTATCGGGGATCGCCCATAGGGGTGGAACCATTCTGGGAACCACCAATCGGGACAACCCTTTCAATTTTCATTCGATAGTAGGTGGACAAGATTATTTTAGTGATGAATCAGCCCGGGCGATTGCCAATATACAGCAACTAGGTCTGGGAGGATTAGTTGTCATAGGCGGGGATGGCAGTCTCAACATTGCTCATCGTTTTGCCGAACTGGGGGTGCCAGTTGTAGGTGTTCCCAAAACGATAGATAACGATCTTTCGGCGACCGATGTAACTTTTGGCTTTCACACCGCTGTCAATACAGCCTCTGAAGCACTTGATAAGCTGCATACTACTGCAGAATCTCATCATCGGGTCATGATATTAGAAGTCATGGGACGTTATGCTGGCTGGATAGCGTTATGTGCAGGGATTTCTGGTGGTGCAGATGTAATACTTATTCCAGAGATCCCTTACAAAGCTGAAGCAATAGTGGAGAAAATCACGCAGCGGCGTCTGTTGACCAAAAAATTCAGCATCATCGTGGTAGCTGAAGGAGCAGCCCCTCAAGATGGCGAAATGGTAGTGCAAAAGTATGTGCCTACCAGTCATGATCCCATCCGTTTGGGCGGTATTGGCAACCAGTTATCTCAAGAAATCGAAGCCATAACTGATATAGAAACTCGGGTTACTGTCCTGGGCCATTTGCAAAGGGGAGGATCACCTATACCCTACGACCGTATTCTGGCTACCAGGTATGGAGTAGCTGCCGCAGAAAACCTGATAGAAGGCAATTCTGGAGTCATGGTGAGTCTGCAGGGAACCAAGATTACAACCGTAAGCTTACAGGAGTCTATCAGTGAAATTCGGAAGGTACCGCTGGATAGCGATATGATAAGAACTGGTCGAGCCATAGGTATAAGCTTTGGTGATTAACTATCCCTTTTAGGTGAAATGAGGTCTGATACTGTGCTGGTTAGAGATATTATGCGCACAGAGTTTTATGCATTTAATATCAATAGTACTTTGGCATCAGCCTGTGAAAGCATGAACAATTATAAATTGTATGGTGCTCCAGTTGTAGATGATGAAGGTTATCTACGGGGGGTTTTTACCCGGCCACACTTAATAAGAGCTTTGATCGATAACAGAGATGAGAACACATTACTTCAGGAGCTCATGCAGCCATCAGTAGTAACCCTAGAACCCGAAAACGATATAAGCGAAGCTTTTAAACTATTTGTGGACACAGGTTTTCATCGTTATCCAGTCAAGGATGATTCCGGCCGTCTCATAGGCCTGGTATTGTCTTCGGACCTATTGGGGGTGGGAGCTCAAGAGTTATATAGAGTAATGGGCCCCAATAGCTTTGATTACTTGGGTAATGCTATGATCGCTATTGATGGTAAAGGGTATATTCGCTCGGTGAGCAAAAGCGCAATTGAGGTGCTGGGCCCTCAAGCTTCATCATTGGTGGATAAGCATGTAATGGAGACTATTCCCCTCATGGAACATTTGGCCAAAGAGATAGTTATGGATGCCCAAAAAGCCAAACATCTTTCGCATCAGTTAAATATTGCCTTGAATAGAATCGAGTATTATCGCAGTGAATTAGAAACAGTGCGCAGCAAATACACCTTCAATGAAATAGTGGGTATGTCACCGCAGATGAAAAGGGTGAGACATCTGGCTGCTCAAGCAGCTAAGACTACCTCTACAGTATTGATCAGAGGTGAAAGCGGAACCGGCAAAGAGCTATTGGCTCATGCCATTCACAATGCCAGTGCACGCAGTAATCAACCCTTCATTAAAGTAAACTGCGCCGCTATCCCAGAGAACTTGATGGAGTCAGAACTGTTCGGATACTGTGAAGGAGCATTTACCGGTGCCATGCGGGGGGGGAAGCCAGGTAAATTTGAACTGGCTAATGGCGGTAGCATATTTTTGGATGAAATTGGGGAACTTCACCTAAGCTTACAATCTAAACTATTGCGAGTTCTACAAGAGTTTGAGATTGAGCGATTAGGGGGCACTAATACCATTAAGTTGGATGTAAGAGTGATTGCAGCAACTAATAGTGATTTGACTGAGTTGATCAAACAGGGTAAATTTAGAAGCGATTTGTTCTATCGACTTAATGTCATCGATTTAACTGCTCCTCCCTTGCGGGAGCGCCGTGAAGACATTGACTATTTGACCGATTATTTATTAGAGAAGATTACCGATCGTTTGTATATACCCTTAGTGGGAATTAGTGACGAGGCGCGTCGACGGCTGAGAGAATATGATTTTCCGGGCAATGTCCGTGAACTGGAAAACATTTTGGAACGAGCCATAAACCTGATTATTGGCAACACTGATACTATTCAACCAGAGCATCTGTCTCTATTGGGAATGAGTACGGGGGTAAGTTCAAGCTCGAAATATAATATAAGCACGTCCGAACCACCGACAACAACTCTCCAAGAAACCATCCTGTTAGCGGAGAGGAATGCTATATTAGAGGCATTGAATCGTTCCGGGGGAAATCGGAAAAGAGCTGCTCAACTACTTAATATTCATAGGTCGTTGCTTTATAAAAAAATGCATAAACATAATCTAGGATAGACGGGAGAGGAAAGGTAATGAATAAAGTTGCTGTTCTGGGAGCCGGTATTATGGGTGCCGGTATTGCTCAGGTAGCAGCTCAGGGTGGCTACCAGGTGCTCCTCCGTGACCTCCAAAAGAGTATTGTTCAAGATGGCCTGGTTACAGTTGAAAAAAACTTGGCTAAGGCTATCAATAAAAAGCGGTTAAGCACTGAGCAACGTGATGATATTCTCAGCCGTATCCAAACTTGTACTGATTTGGCTGAAGTACATGATGCTGATTTAGTTATAGAGGCAGTAGTGGAAAACATGGCGGTAAAAAAGCAGATATTTGCAGAGCTGGATCACTTATGTCCACCTCATACCTTATTGGCAACCAATACCTCATCACTTTCAATAACCGAGATCGCCTCAGCCACCAGGCGAAAGGACAAAGTATTGGGTATGCATTTTTTTAACCCGGTACCAGCCATGAAGCTAGTAGAATTGGTTCAAGGGATGGAAACCAGTCATGATACTATTGAGCGTGCCCGCCAATTCACCAAGCAAATAGGTAAGCAGGAAGTGGTAGTACACAGAGATAGCCCTGGATATATAGTTAACCGCATTCTGGTTCCTTACATAAATGAAGCCGTTTTCATTAAAGGTGAGGGTCTGGCCAATGCCGAAGAAATTGACATGGCTATGAAACTTGGTGCTGGCATGCCTATGGGGCCTTTAGAACTGGCTGACATGATAGGACTGGATATTGTCTATGCTGTAATTCTGGTTTTTTATAACGAATTCCGCGATCCCAAGTATCGCCCCCATCAGTTATTCTCGACTATGATTAGGGCTGGGTATCTGGGTAGAAAGACTGGGCGCGGATTCTATAGATACTCTAACGGTGAAAATCAGGAGGTGTTAAATAATTGAGTTGGAAGTCGAGGTTGAAGTTGAAGGATTTCAGAGTTAGAGCTAAACCATCCAATGCTTTCTGGCTGGGTTTGCTTTTTGGCACGATTGTATTTACTATAGTTTTTTGGGGTATTGATTATTCCCTTGGAACAGGGGATGAAGCACTGAAGGTAGCATTGGTCTTACCAGCTTATTTTTTTGCGGGGATATTTATAGTCTTGTTGGTGGGTTCATATGCTCTCGACTATCGAATTAAAGATGGAAATCTCCTAATATGCTGGGGATTTCGTACTATAAAGATACCATTAAGCGAAATCAATGAAGTTATAAAGGTTACTGGAAAAAGCAACCTCTACTCTATTTTAGGAGTTAGTTGGCCCGGATATATGGTTGGTCTTTATACCGCTAAAGGCCTAGGACCAGTGAAAATGTACGCTACTCAGCCCTACCAGGGATTTGTCTACTTAAAAACAAATCGAGGCTTTTTTGGGCTTACCCCTACTAATAACGCATTGATAGATAGGATCGCTGAGGAGACGGATAAAGAAATAACCTATATCAATATGGATGCAATACCGCCGGAAATCAAGGGAAGAAGTATACTGGATGATGGTTTTTATCGCCTGTTATACATTTTGAATATACTTCTACTGGTAGCCTTTGCTGTTTATTTAGCAGTATTTTTCCCGGGCTCAGGAGCGCCTCCTTTCATAGTGTTACTATTAGTACTGGCAGTAGCCCTTTTCTTCTTTAATATTGGCAACGCCGGAAGACTATACCAGTTTAGTGAAATGGGCGGCTATACACTCTTGGTAATTGGCCTGGCAGTGACAGGCATATTTTTAATACTGGCTTTGTCCGAAATAACTCTCTAGCGTATTATTATGGTCTTCTAGGCAGTCAGCTGCAACTAGATTGGTATATCTACAATCACAAGAACACTAACATGGCCTTTTCGGAATAGAAGAGGCCTTAATTATGGTGGCGGAAACTGCTGGTATTCTACGCATTACAGGGATATAATATGATTTGACGTTTTAGGAGGGTGGTAGTCTATGCAGCTGGGTATTATCGGCTTACCTATGGTAGGAAAAACTACTATTTTTGAACTTTTAACTGAAGGACGACATAAAGGCGGGGTACCTAACAAAGCAAACTCAGCGATGGCCAGGATCCCTGACTATCGCATTGATTACTTATCTGAATTGTATAAACCGAAAAAGACCACTTATGCACAACTGGAAGTAGTAGACATTCCTGGCCTGGCTCCTGGCAATGAGAAAGGTGCTTCGGTATTCTTGGATTCGGTCAGACAGGCGGATGCCCTATTGCATGTGGTCAGAGTATTTGCAGACGGTCAGGTGCCTTTGGTGGGCGATAAAATTGATCCTATAGGAGACATTGAACTGATTAATTATGAGCTATTGCTGGCCGACTTAGACTTGATAGATAAAAGGGTAGAGCGCATCAACGCTGGCAAACGCAAGGCTCAAGCTGAAAAAGAACTTAATTTATTGGAGCGTTTACGTGAAGCTATCGAAAGTCAACAGCCTATCTCCAATATAGAGCTTGATGAAGAAGAACAGGCTATTATGAAAACTTATCAGTTTTTAACCAGTAAACCGATGCTGATCTGCCTGAATCTCTCGGAAAACGATCTGCTGTCAGGCCAGTATCCTGATCGCCTCCAAGTTGAGGAGTATTCTCGGCAGTACGGTATACCAGTGGTGGCCTTGTCCGCCAGTATCGAACGAGATATTACGGAACTGGATGAAGACGAGCGTGACCTATTTATCGAGGAAGCAGGAATTGATGAACCGGGCCTGGTCAAGGTTTCTCGTAGTATGTATGAACGTCTGGGACTGATCTCCTTTTTTACAGTTGGAGAGGATGAAGTTAAAGCCTGGACCATCGAGAAAGGCACCCCCGCACGCCGAGCCGCCGGCAAAATACATTCTGACATCGAACGTGGTTTTATAAGAGCTGAAGTAGTGGAATTTCAGGCACTACAAGAGCATGGATCCATGGCGTCTGTAAAGGAACATGGTCTATTTAGGTTGGAAGGTAAAGAATATATAGTTAAAGACGGTGACATAGTTCATTTTCGCTTTAATGTCTAGCGAGATGACTTAAGTGCATTACTACACTATTGTGGAAAATCGATACCTTTATTATGTTGATATTGCTTCTTAGCCCCACTACTGAAGGTAATGAAACTATTCTAAGCCTACTTTTCGGTCTTTTATTATTATAGACATAAGAGGGCGCTTTGCACGCACTTCATCTATGAGACATATTATGCAGTATAAAACAGTGAAGGAGTCTCATGATGCGAAGTGTACACAGTCGAACCCCATCAGTTTTAATCTCATCTTCCATTGCTTCCAAACTTCCGGCCGCATTTCGTCTTCAGGCTGGCAATCGTTCACTTAGAGTTCAGGCTCAAATAGAACCTGATGAAGGTTCGTCTGACTCTGTCCATCTACTTGAGGTATCACCGGCAGTATCGCGAGCTATAGCCATTCCGGCCTATTCATATCGTATCTTGCGGCAGGATGAAAGTAGCATAAGAATTGGTCCTGTAGTTGCCGTACTGATTGCCAGCAAACCCAGTGAGACTACCACAAATGCAACAAAATCAAGACGATTGTATAAACAGCTCATTCTTCAAGGTTGGAAGAGAGGCATATTCATCTATTGCTTCTTTCCCCAGGATGTTTTCTGGGGACGAGGCCTGATTCACGGACACACCTACACTCCTAATGGTAAATGGATAAGCGGTAACTTTCCCATACCGGATGTCGTATACAACCGCATTTTATATAGGAGTACCGAAAATCAGAGGATGGTTCAGAAGTTATTAGAGGGTTTTGATAATCATCCTGGTGTGTATCTGTTCAATCGGCGCTTTCTTAACAAATGGGAAGTCTTCAAAGTATTAGCGCAAGATCCCATGGCCCGGTATTGGCTTCCTGAAACCACACTTTTCAGTGGTACCAGCCTACAATCACTGATTCATCGCCATAAGGATCTATTTCTTAAACCCTGTCACAGTAGTAAAGGCCAGGGAATCTTGAAAGTTGAACGGGTGGATGGCCGTGGATTTCGTTATGGTCGTACAGAATGGAAGGGTAAAAACTGGATTTATGTGCCTAATTTACGTCGGCTTAGTATGAGATTGAGGCAAAGCGTGGATTATCCGCGTCGATATATTCTTCAACAAGGGATAGATTTGGCTCGTTTGAATGGGAGAATATTTGACTTGCGTGCCCAAGCCCAAAAAAATCGGCAAGGAGAATGGGTACTAACTGGGGTAGGGGTGCGTGTTGCTGCTCGCAACCGATTTGTAACTCACGTACCTAATGGTGGTTCACGTGCCAATTTCTATACGGTAATTAAGGAGGTGTTTCCTACTTCAAAAACACAGCATTCTATTGAGCAGGAATTGCATAAGATTTGCCGCATTGTTCCAGCTGTCCTCGAGGAAGGATTGCAGATCCCATTGGGTGTTTTATCCATGGACATTGGGGTCGATTCCTCAGGAAAACTATGGATATTAGAGGTTAACTCCAAACCCGCTCGATTTGATGAAGCTGATATCCGCCATAGACATATGGAACTTCTAATAGATTATTTCATTTTTGCAGCTGAACACAATTCTAAAGGAAGGTAGTCGTATGAATCTGACTATACTGTACCAAATGAATTCGGTTGGAGAAAAGCTGCTGAATGCTATGCAGAAGATGTTTGAGGAAGTGGAATACAGGGTTTTGGCCATTAATAGTTTAGATTATTATCAGATAGATCGTATTGACCGTTTTTCATCGGTGCGGCGCATAATAAATACCCCCCGGGCAGTACGAAACAGCTTAAATATGGAACAAGCTGCTGGGATTCTCAGCGTTAACAATATTCATCATGGATTGGCCCAAGAGGAAACCGTAAATCGAAGCTACGAAGTGTTGATAGCCGACATGGAGGCAATTTCCATCAAAGTTACAACCTTCATAAAAGGTAAACAGCAGTCCAAATATATTCGGGAAAGAGATAACCAAAAGATTGCAGATTTAGCGCGTCGGGTAGCCTATTTGATTGGATTGGATATAGCTATGGTTACTATTGTGCTGACCGCTAAGCGTCGTTATAAGGTAGTCAATATCGACTCGTCCCCTGAACCTCGCGATAAAGATTTCAATCGCATAATGGATAAGATCAAAAATATGGCTGAAAGGGAGGCAGAACTTAGAAACATTCAAGTGAAAATGGGGGCTGATCCTGAGTTCATGATTCTAAATAGCAAGACCGGCAAAATGTTATCCGCCTCAGAGTTTTTTCCGCGAGATGGTATCATCGGTTGCGACAACATTCGGGTACCCAACCGGCAGCAACGACCGATTGCAGAGGTAAGACCCCGACCAGCGTTGTCACCCATCGAACTCAGCTCGAATATTAGGCAGGCTCTTATCAGTGCATCCAGGTTGGCACCTTATCAGAATACACGTTGGCTAGCAGGAAGCCAGCCTGTTAAAGGTTACTCTATAGGGGGGCACATACACTTTAGCAATATTCGTTTGGACGGAGGGTTGCTAAGAGCTCTGGACAACTACCTGGGTATTCCCATCTTTTTGATAGAGAATCCTACTTCAGCTGCCCGACGTAGAAGGAAATATGGTTTTATGGGAGATTATCGAATCAAAGATCATGGAGGTTTTGAATATCGTACTCCTGGAAGTTGGTTGATGAGTCAAAAAGTAACTACGGCCGTGTTATGCCTGGCTAAGATCGTAGCTAACCGTTACGCGGAAATTCCTCAGAATTATCTTAATACTGTCGAGGCTCAGAAGGCTTTTTATAAAGGTGACCAAGATTTTTTTCGACCCATATTTCATTCATTATGGGCTAATCTGAAAAAACTCGATTTGTATGAAGAATACCAGGAGGAACTGCAAATAATACCGGAAATGATAGACAATCAGGTGACCTGGGACGAAAAAATTGATTTAAGAAAAGGATGGAAGCTGACTCAACCAACCAAAAGGGAATACAACAGTGCCAGTAGGTCACGCAACAGACCGTCTTCAGTATTGTCAGCTAACAGCGTGAGTCCTTCAGGGAGAGCATCGGTAAGTGGTAGAACTGGTAGCTCCTCCTATTATTCCAGAAGCAGCACGCGAGTTGGGGTAACTGATATGCGTACCACCAGCTCGCGAGCTTCTGTAAATGTAAGTCGGAACCGGAGGTCAGTATCGACTACTAGCCAAGGTGGTCGAATTACCTCCGGTTCCGTTCGCGGATCCAACCGCGTTAATATTACTCGTTAAATCAGATGAGACTAACGCATGTTTAGTGTATTCAACAGCTTATTAACCGCTTGAGTCTGGTAATTAACTCGAGTCGACAAGGCGGGTTTAGAACAAGTCTCAAAGATCATGGCACGAACCCCCAGATATTCCCCAGCTGCCCTAGCCAAACTGCCTTTAACTGGGTAGCGTAATAGGGTAAATTTTTGGTTTGAAGTCTTGATGCCTTTGTTGAGATCATTAACTATAGCCTGAGCTGTAGTTCGGGTAGAATTAGCTGGATAATAGATCAAGGTCTGCCCGACAGAACTCGTGTTAGAGTTTTTGTAATAGTCGTATCCCTCATGAAGATCTATCAACCAGTCAACCTTATGCTCCTTAATCGCATTGAAAATAGCTCGAGATAAGGCCGTTTTAGGTGCTTGACTGGAAGTCTGAGGGAATGAACGGTTCAAGTCACTATAACCTGAGGCTGCCCGACGACCAGCCTTAATAGCTAATTGGTTTGCTTCGGGTAGAACCAGGAGAGTGCCACGGCTGATTTGGTACTCGGTTATCTTTCGAGCTGCAGTATAACCGGCTTTTTCATTACCGTGTACACCACCCACAACCATAACAACCGGCCCGGGTTTACCGCTGTTGATCACATATAAGGGAGTTGCATATTTAGTCCCGGGTGCCAGGGTTTTTACCTCAACTTTGCTCTCTGATGGAGACGGGCTAGAATTAACAGGGGTTGCATAGACGAAGCTACAGTAACTTGACTCAGCACCGCTATTACTAATAGCTTTGACTTTCAGAGTGTACTTTTTACCGTTTTCTAAGCCGGTTAGACTATAGCTTGTACCAGTAGTAAACACTGACTTGTAGGATCCACCCGCTGGCTTATAGGCCAGACGATAGTGCTTCAAGTCAGATTCGGAGTTCTTGTTCCAGGCTACGTCCAGTTGGCCATCACCAATAGATACAACCCTCAATCCAGTTGGTACCTTCGGCGCGGTTACCAAAGGTTTTAAGGCGGGTGACGGGGTAGATTTAGAAACTGTAGTGTAATATGTATAAGGAACCCCGTTGACCCTAATGGTAATGGCCTCTGACGAAGAGTTTGCATCGATTCTGACTGGCTGCTGAGCCGGTGAACCAATGGTAATGGTCGGGGAAGACGAAATAGTTTCCCCCTCGGCATACTGAGGTAGTAACATAACGGCGTAGCCGGCCAAAACCCCAATAATTAAAACTGCTAGACAACTTGAAAAGGTAGCTCTTACTTTTTGCAAAGATTATCACTCCTTTCCTTTGCAAAACATTCTTTACAGAAAAGTAAGTACTACCCAGAATTCAACAAAATATGACAATATCCTTTATTATATCCATGGTAAATGTTGGCACACTATTCCGAGATATGGGTAAATAGGAAATCAATCAACTCCGACTGATCACTATACTGGTAAACGGTTTCTTTTAAGGCAGACAATATCAATTCGGATTCTGCGAAGCTGGCACTTACTGCGGCAAATCCAATAGTAGAGCGCTGCCAAAGCTCGTGATGATCAACTTCGCTAATAGAAACATTAAAGCGTTTTCTAACTCGTGAGATGATAGCCTGTACCGTCTTGCGTTTTTCTTTCAATGAAGATGAATAGGGTAAATGCAGATCAATGGTTCCATAAACGACAAACATGATTGAAGATACCACCTTTCTAAAACTTCGAGGACAACCCTTGCAGATCGAAATCTATTGTAAAATGTCCTAAGTTTGATATTATTATAAGAGTATAAAAATATTTAATAGGTTCGTGACCAGGGGGATTTTTGGATGAATATAGAACAGTTTGAAGTATTTCGCACTATAGCCCAGGCCAAGAGCTTTACTAAAGCTGCTAAAATACTGAATTTTACCCAGCCAGCTATCAGTTCTCAGGTGAAAATATTGGAACAGAACTTCAATGTAACGCTGTTTGAACGCGGTAATACAGGAGTTAAACTTACTGAAGCTGGGAGAAAGTTTTACGAATACGGTGAACGTATCTTAGCTGTTTATGCTGAGATGGAGCGTGAAATCGCTAGCATATCCGGAAACAACAAAGAGTTTATTAATGTTGGTGCCAACTATACAGCTGGGAATTACTTCTTACCCTCATCTATAATAACCTTTAAAGAGCTCCATGATAATGTTCACATCAGGTTGGATATTGGTCACAGTAATGACATTATAAACTCTATCAAAGATCGTTCCCTTGACTTAGGAGTAATAGAAGGGGATTCTTTTCTGGACAAAGATCTTAGCGTCTATACAGTAAAAAGCAATGAATTGGTACTTATAGCTCCCGCCTATAACCGCTGGTTCAACAGTCGGATAGTTTCTTTGGAGGAATTGATGCAAACACCCTTCATTGCTAGGGAAGAAGAATCCAGTATTCGTCATTTTGTTGATTCGTACTTGAAAACTAAAGGAATTTCTTTCAAAGATTTTAATATTGTAACCGAGATAAGTAACTTCGAAGCGATCAAAGAAGCAGTTTTAAGGAACAAGGGTATATCACTGGTGCCCTTGCCGGTAGTTCAGCGGGAAATTCATGAAGGACACTTGGTGCGCCTTGAAGTAAAGGGATTAAGCTTAGCCTGGGATATGAAAGTAGTAATCCGGGCTAATGAAAACCTAACCGGGATAAAAGAGGACTTTTTGGAATTCTTAACTGATCCCAATTCGATGTGGAAAGCGGAAACTGATTATTATCAAAATCAAAAAATGAGATTTATATAAAGTAAACCTAGCCCGGCGCTGCCGGGCTTTTTCATATCTATTGGCCCGCATAGCTACAGGCATTATTATTGTTAAATGTTAAATAAAGGAATATAATGTCAATAATAGCAATATGAAAGGAAATGTTGTGAAACATAGGCAAGTGATATGAGGCGGTTAAGAAAGCTGAGCAGACTATGCCTTGCTGTTTGCTTATTGGCAATAGCAATGATATGGGCATATGGAGCTGATACTGAAGCGAGTGCTAGTCCCACTAATACTTTTTTGACAGATGTGCCTACTGGTACCGGTACCCAAGACGATCCGTATCAGATAAGTAAAATTGAACATCTCGATTATGTGCGAGATCACTTGGACAAACATTATATCTTAATGAACGATTTAGACTTTACTTCACTTGACGACTACTTAAGCAGCGATAATATGACAGTTTGGATGACAGGAAGCGGTTGGGTGCCGATCGGAGACAATAGCAATAAGTTTTCGGGAACCTTTAATGCTAATGGACATGTTATCAAAGGTTTATATATAAATAGAGATGTGAATTATCAAGGTTTGTTCGGGTACACTGGTGCAGAGTGTCATATAACTAATGGTAAACTAGAGAGTGTCTCGGTAAAGGGAAGACAATGCACGGGTGCCCTAGCAGGTTTCAATAATGGTAATATTACTAATTTCTCTGTACAAGGGGAAGTATCTGGAAGGGGATATGTCGGCGGTCTAGTTGGTCAAAACACAGGTAACATTCTGAGATCAAGCATGGTCGGAACTGTAATTGGTGAACGACGAAGTATCGGTGGTCTGGTGGGATACACTTGTGGGGGGAATATTGGTGAATCTTACGCATTGGTTACTGTAGAAGGAATCGGCTCTGTAGGAGGATTGGTCGGAAAACACGAGAGAACCACTACCCATAATTCTTATGCTCTTGGCAAAATTGACGCAGATAATTTTAATGCGGGCGGGCTGATCGGAGTAGAATTTCACGGTATAATAAGTAACTGCTATGCAGTTGGTGAAGTAACTGCCAGTATACCTTCATTCGGATATTGGACAGCAGGTGGATTAATTGGTGACTGCGATGCAGATCCTGAAGTAGTCAATTCATATTACGATTCGACAGTGGCAATAAATACTGATACTGACAGGGGAGAACCAAAAATCACAGCGGACATGAAATCAATGGAGACCTTTAAAGAGTGGAACTTTACTGGCGAAGAAGCTATATGGGATATAGTCAATACCCCAACTCATTATTCCTATCCCTATCTTATCAATAATAGACAGGATCCTGCCCCGGGCTATACCTTAAGAGCACCTAAAATAATAACCGCATTCGAGTTTAATCAGCTATCTCCAACGGTTAGCGGGATTATCGATCAGGAAAATAAGACTATTAGGGTGCTAGTGCCTGATGGAACTGACATCAATAATTTGGTACCCACTATAACGTACTCTGGGCAAACTATAACTCCAGATACAGAAGAAGCCCAAGATTTTAGCGATCAAGTATCATATACCGTAACAGCTGAAGACCAAAGTCAGCAAACCTATACAGTAACGGTGATAATCAAAGAAAAAGACCCCTTTATTGTATCTGTTAACGGGGTAGATAGTATTACGGTAACTTACGGAGCAAGTTCAGCCGAGGTCATGGCAGCCTTACCAGAAACAACTGCCATAACCGATAGTAATGGCGACACACACCTAGTGAATATTACCTGGGATTTGAGTAATTACAATTGTTATCAAACAGGAGCATATTTGATAGAGGGCACCTTTTTGCTACCCACCGAAGTTCAACAAGCTGATACCCCTATTGATCTCCAAGTATTTACCATCGTGCGAGTCGAGCCGCAGCCAGTTACTCCTCCCACACAGTACACACCGCCGTCTGGCAGGTCTTCTGGACAGTACGGTAGTGCTTCGGAGGCTAAGGATCCAAATGCAACTCCAAATTCAGTGATGTCGGTGCAAATGCTTACGATTATAAAGCCGTGGATACAGCTAAGCAGTTGGATAATGCTTCAGGCACCAGTCATGATCGGATTATGGCTCTAAAAGATAGTTCTGATCCGATTCAACAGACTAACCCCCCAAAAAATTATGGACTCCCTGAAATGCTCTTCCACAACTACCGATAATGAACATTATGTAAACTAGCATGAAAGCCTGTTACTAACCTGTTAACTGCCGAGGCTAGTTTACAAAATGTTCATTTCCTGTTGTGAGTCCAATTTAGGGAAAACTTGAGGGTAAGAATAATTAACTTATCGCTTGGCTATT
Source organism: Syntrophomonas sp. UBA1376 (assembly GCA_002305535.1). Lineage (GTDB taxonomy): Bacteria > Bacillota > Syntrophomonadia > Syntrophomonadales > Syntrophomonadaceae > DTU018. The sequence goes on along the minus strand of DBRE01000031.1, from coordinate 15,568 downwards.
TAGTTGGTCAAATTAGACGTATCACTCTTGATGGATTGACTTTACTTCTTACTAAATATAAACACAATTCACTCCCCCCGCTGAGTGACCTAGTATTTTGCCGTTTAAGGGGGTTGTAAAAACAATGTCAGGGATAGTTATCCAAAAACCACAAAATGCGCTTATAACGTAAATTATTAACCGAATAATACCTGCAACATTTGGCGGGCGACCTGCTAATCCCCTCCCCTTCCCTAAAAGGGAAAATATAGAAGAATATTGTTGTATTAAGGATCGAAAAACGCCTTAGGTAAGGCGTAATTTCTAAGTATGGCGGGTTTGTGTAGTCTACTTATAGACTAGGGTTATTCTGGGAACCTTACTAACAGACCAGTTGTCTTTTCTGAATACCGTCGTAGGAATGGCTTGTTGGGAGAAAAATGGAATTTGGTCAGTATAAAAACCAATATCTAAAGGTGGGTTCTCTTCCGCAAGTCCAATAGCATATACTGTATAGGCGTTTCTAGGTTTTACTTTTATTGTTCCTGAAGCTAGAACGGTGCCATCGGACGAACGCAATTGCAGCATATATGATCCAGGTTCAATCACTTCGAATTCTGTTACTTGGGTGTAACCCACATTACTAAATAGGGTGGCCCCACCCTCTATGCCAAGATCTGTATTGGGTGCAGTGGGAGACAAGTTGGTAAAACGGATAAGAGCATCGTCATTATCCCTGGGTGCTACGCTTAACAATATGGGCAGTAAACTGATATCTGGCAAAGTCCCTATTATAGGTACAGTGATCGCTTCACTGGGAGGGATGTTTAGCTCTGTATCAAGCAGAGGAGTGGTGTTTTCACCAGCTGGTAATACCTTAATATGGATATTGCCTGGACCTACCACCAAATATTCGCTGGTTTCATTGTAAGCCAAGTCTTTTATCACGAGATTACCATCGGTGTATATGTCTATCGCCTGGGTTCCCGGAGATGCATGTAAGAATCGCAAAAATGAATTAATGGTCGGCACTCTAAATCACACCTTATCGATAGTTTGGTACAGTGTATTCACTATATGTGCAAAAGGTTCCTATTTACGTTATAATAATATGATAGATATTTTAAGCAGAAGAAGTTTTAATGCTACATTTATTGCATGATTGCCAACCATCTATACGCTCAAACCCGCTTACCTAAGAAAATTTCTTGGCACAATTATATTTATCATGGGTATTTGCGAGGCACAGCACTCCGAATAGCCGTATTGACATATAAAAATATTTAAACCCGGAGGAAATATCATGTACAAAATCAATGATTATGTTGTGTATGGTTTGACTGGTGTATGTCAGATTACCGATATTCAGAAAGATAGCATAGATGATGAAGAAAAGGAATACTATGTCCTGACCCCCGTTTTCAGTGAGAACATGACCATAAAGACTCCGGTAGATAATGTTAACGCCAAAATGAGAAAAGTTATCACCAAAAAGGAAGCTTTGTCATTAATAGCCGCCATGCCGGATCAAGAAACGGCCTGGATAACGGATAACCGTGAAAGAAGTGAAGCTTTTAAGACCGCCCTTAAGACCGGAAAAAGTGAAGAGTTGGTAAAATTGGTCAAAACCATATACTTGGAAAAAGAAGAAATGGCAACTATCGGGAAAAAATTACCCAAAAGTGATGAAGAAGTTTTGAAAGCCGCCGAAAAACAACTTAACGAGGAAATAGCCATTGCTTTGGAAATCCCCCTCGATAAAGTGACGGAATACATTATTAACCATGTGCCACATGGTTAATATGCATCACCATAAATGTATGAGCCAGCAAGGTTATCATGCCCACGCATAAACCCTTACTAATTTGCATTGACAGTTCGTCTCATCTTTATCCAATCATCATGTTATAAGGAATAATATCCTCCATCCGTATACATCTGCACTTAATTTATGACTGATTCGAATGCATGGTATAATTAAGGAAATTTAATAAGGAAAGAAGATATAAATGAACAACAGTTTTAGCATTTTAGGTATTTCGGAACCTATTTTAACAGCGTTAGAGAAAATGGGATTTGAATCCCCCACCGAAGTTCAGAAAAAGGCTATTCCCCACGTACTTCAACAAAAAGATGTCATCGTAGTGTCCAAAACTGGTACTGGTAAAACTGCTGTTTTTGGCGTACCCATGCTGCAATTGATCGATCCTGATGCCAAGCGACCCGAAGGTTTGATCCTCACCCCAACACGGGAATTGGCTGTTCAGGTAGATAGCGATATAAAAAGGATGTCTAGCCATTTACCTCATAAAACTACTGCAATTTATGGTCAGCATGATATGAACAAAGAAATTCAGGAGCTAACTCGGGGGGTATCCATTGTTACAGGAACTCCCGGTCGAGTCTATGATCATATCCGACAGGGTAATCTGATAACCAAACAGGTGCGGTTTTTGGTACTGGATGAAGCTGATCGCATGTTGGACATGGGCTTTATAGATCAGGTAGAACAAATCGTTCGAACTGTACCCAGAGATAGAGTAACTCTGTTATTTTCAGCTACCATGCCTGATGAAATAAGAAGAATCTGCCGCAAACACATGAAAAATCCGGTTACCATCGAATTTCAATCCCAAGCAAAAACAGTAGAGGCCATTCAGCAGGTATACTATCGTGTTAATGAGAATGAAAAAAACATGCAGTTGAATCGACTCCTGCTGAAGGAACAACCGGAGAGCTGTTTGATATTTTGTAACACACGCATTGCTGTCGAAAGAGTACAGAGGTTTTTGTGGCGCAAAGGTTACCTTTGCTATGCCTTACACGGAGATATTCCCCAGAATAAACGAACCATTACTTTACGTAGGTTCAAGCGAGGCGAATTTCATATCATGATAGCCACTGACGTGGCTGCTCGGGGTATTCACATTGATGAATTATCATTAGTAATAAACTATGATGTTCCTTTAGAAAAAGACGGCTATGTCCATAGAATTGGCCGTACTGGCAGAGCTGGTAACCAGGGGCGGGCCATTACTCTGGTGACCAGTGATGACATCATGGATCTTTATGAAATTGAAGAGCATATTGGTACTATGATTCCCGAAGGTGAACTGCCCTCTGAAGCAGAGTTTAATCAATATAGAGCTAAAGCTACAGAATGGATAGAGAGAAATTCTCTTAAAGAACAGGCATCTAACAGCACCCCTAAGCAAGGATCAAAACAAAAGACCAATAAATCCTCTGACAGGTATCTCCAGTCTGGTAGAAGATCTAAGGATTCGTCTAAGGAGACTTACAACAAATCCAAGACAGGGGCTGGCCAAACAAATAGAAGGCCGTATGCTGCACCCGTTGAAAAAGATCTACGATCTAACTCCCCTTCCCCTTTAACCTCGGCCAACCTGGAAACAGTTCCAAGCAGCAGTGACCCAATTAGTACGAACGCGGACAACAAGACACCGGCTGCCACCAAGAAGAAATCGTGGCTCAAACAGTTGTGGCAAAATATTATCAAGGATCAGGCCAAGGCTTAACTATGGGGTGTGTTTTTCTCCATTCCGGTAAAGGAACCCAAAGGGATCCCTGGTTTGCTGGTTGTGTGTTCTCTTTTCTGTCTAAACTTCTTTGTCATTCAGCCGCCTCTGATAATAGATAAAAACCGGCAATGGAATAATGATCCATCCTAAACTTTTGATTAGGCTGTTTTTAGCGCGATTCATCTGTCGGTCGTATTCTGCTGCTACCATTGCATCATAGCGTACTTTGATGTCAGCTTCAGTAAGTTTTGCCTTGTCGTTAGTGCCCAGTTCGGTTTTGTCAATTCCCCATTGGCGGTATTCTTCGAAGCTCTGATGATATGGGGCGGGGGCAACTATGTCTGCAACTGCCATGAATGCAGCCACACTGCCCCCAATGGTCATCATTAAGGTCGCAAATAGTACCAGATAAATGTAAACGTTTTTTAACACAGGCTCTCCTCCCTCAGTTGTACTTACCTTAATAACAGACGTGATCACAATGACTATGAGGGCTAATACGACCACCAGAATAATAGGTACTATGAGTGATACTGCCATTATTCACCTCTCTATATTAGTCGAATTCAATGGTTCAATCTGGAATACGCATTCTATCACCGTACCTTTCTATATGAAAAGACAAAAAACCTCCCCGGTCTTTACTTCTTTACTCCGGGGAGGTTTGGTATTTAGTCCGTTTCAATATTATTGATGCAATACTAAGTATAAGATTATGATTGGCGCTGATAAACCACAGAATTACCGCCATTGGGAGATGATTGTTTTAGGCACTGAGAGTGAAAATAGCGTTCTTCAAACGTTACATAGTCGCTTTTGCCAATAGGTTCTTGACATATTTTACATTGAGATCTAGCTATCCTTCTTTGTGTTTCGTATTTAATCTGCTTCTGATACCTGGTCATATACCCACCCCCTCCTCATCTCTTCAGAGTCCTCGACCGCCGTTCAACTATCCATACCGAAAAGAAAAAACCCAGACAATATGCCACGATCAGTTTTCTTGTATACATTATACAACAACCTCTCAGCAGCTACCAATAGCGGTTTGAAACGAAAAGAGACTGTTATTCAGGGAAATGATAGCAAAGATGGGATAAGTGATAATCTCAGCAAGGCAATGGCAATTGGTCGGCTTATTGACCTCTACAAAGTTTTCTAAACTGACAAGTGCCATCATTCACCATTATGATATGAATCCCTTGTTAAAATCGAATAAATACTAGAAGAAAAACCTACTTAAACGGAGTAACTGGAATATCTAACAGACACTGCCTGGCGCTGAGCATTTGCAACGGAATTGAGCAGCAGTTCAATTTATTCCTCTCCATCCGCCGAATAGTAAACTAATGTTTGCGTTATCAACTTAATTCTACATTAATCGTCCTTGCCAACATCACCTTAAGGCCATAGATATTCACATAAGCTTCATAACTAAGCATGTGCTTATAACAAATATTCAACATCTGTTTTGCTATTGGGATAGAATTTTTTATTCTAAAAGCGCCTTTAACGGTAAGTTTAATTCCCCTTATGAAGCTATACGATTAAAGTAATTCCTTACCAAACTAGAATTGTATACAGTACTTTTCCGTAACGTGGACTTGATTTGAGCTTGAACCTTGTTTACTCTAGAGGGTGTAATCACTCGATCATTTGGAGGATATATGAATAAAAAAATCAGAATAGCTATAATCGGTTATGGTAATATTGGCCGCTGTGCTGCAGAAGCAGTCCACATGGCTGAGGACATGGAGTTGGTAGGGTTAGTGGATCCGATAGCATCCTTAAATTCATCCCCAGAAGCAGCTGGGATCCCCCTCATGGCCACTATTGATGACCTACCAGAGGCTCAGGTTGCTTTATTATGTACACCTTCTCGTGTTATGCCTGATTATGCTAGAAAGCTATTGGCTCAGGGTATTAATACTGTAGATTGTTATGACATTCATCATGACCTAGCGGATCTGCGCTTAGAGCTGGCAGAAATTGCTCAGACGCATAAGACTGTGGCGATAGTTTCTGCAGGCTGGGATCCGGGAACTGATTCCATAATACGGTGTCTATTTCAATTCATGGCCCCTCATGGCCTAACCTATACTAATTTTGGCCCTGGAATGAGTATGGGCCACTCCGTAGCCGTAAAGTCAATAAAAGGCGTTGAAAATGCTTTATCCATGACCATTCCTCTCGGTGCTGGTGTACACCGACGTATGGTTTATGTTCAGTTGACACCAGAAGCAGAATTCGCCTATGTAGAGAGAGTTATCAAAAAGGATCCATATTTTAGAGAAGATGACACCTATGTCAAGCAGGTAGCTGATGTTAACCAGTTGATAGATATGGGACATGGTGTGCACATGATACGCAAAGGAGTTTCCGGCTCGACCCACAATCAAATAATGGAATTCAAGATGAGTATCAATAACCCGGCCTTAACAGCTCAAATTATGGTGGCCTCCGCCCGAGCCAGCATGAAACAGCAGCCTGGTGCTTATACTCTTATACAAATACCGGTCATAGATTTCTTACATGGCGATCTGGATGATATTATTCGTCAATATGTTTAAAAGAGGTAGCTGCTAACAACCAGCAACCACAACATAATTGACTTCGAATACTTTGTGCNNCTGCCATGCAAGAATTGTACTGAAGATACGTAGTACCGTATAACCAAGGTTGAGGGAGGGAGACGGAGAAATGAGTTCAAAAAGGCAAACAGTTTTCATTTTCTTTATCATTTTGGCATTATCTTTTGTAGTTAGCGGTTGTGGTGGCTCTTCCTATTCGGAAGATATGTCAGTGCAAACCGGCCAAAGCATTGCGGATATGCCTGAACTTGAAAACCATTTCGAGGAGGTATCTAGCGACGGTGAAGAAGTAACTATGGGAAGAAAACTAGTTTATAATCTGGATTATACCCTGCTAGTACCTGATCCCAACAGAACAGTAAATGAAATTATGGGACAAACCAATAAATTTGGGGGATATATGGTGGAAAGCCGCCTATCCTCCGACAATGGTGAATCATCTCATGCTCGTCTGGTAGTAAAAATACCTCAGAATAATATGGAACAAATGTCCGCTTATCTTGAAACTCTAGGCACAGTAAAACATCAGACTATGTACACTGACGATGTAACCATGGAATACTACGATACTGAAGCCCGGCTTAAAGTCCTGCAAAAGGAAGAAGAACGCATGTTATCATTCATGGATGATGAGGCTGCCACTATCCAGGATTTGCTAGCTATAGAACGGGAAGTTGCTCAGGTACGTGAAAAACGCGAATCGCTACAAGCTCGCATGAATGTATTAACCAATCAGGTGAACTACTCCCAATTCAATATCGGCTTGCAGACATCATACAATGAACTAAGTACTCCCCAAGGAACGCTATCCAAAGCTAAAAATGCGCTAGTCCAGAGTCTAAATTCAATGTTGCAGTTGTTTAATTGGTTACTAATTGCCCTTTTTGCTATCCTGCCTTATCTGCTGCTGCTGGTATTGGCATATCTTCTTTTCCGCACTATTAAGAAAAAAAGAACCGCCAAGAAAGAATAGCCGGAAATGAAACAAGACGCGTTAAGTTTTTCAACTGACGCGTCTTGTTGTTGGTGGTGTGTTTTATCTATCTTTTCGTAAAATAATAAATATCATTATCGCAGTGAATCTGCAAAATACCTATTTGGAAAAGATGATATAGGTGCGACATAGCTTCTCCCACCGCAAAAAGTTTTTGACCCCAGGGGAAATCTCGCCAATCCTTAAAGGTGAGATCCCATTTCATCTGCTGGGCTACCTCAACACCGTTCAAGCTTTGGTTGCCCAAGATGTCCAGGACATTTGCCAGACGTGCTTTATGATGATCCTTTAATTCTTGGATCCTTCCTCGGCAATCATTCAATAAATAGCGATGACCAGGTAAAACCAGATCAACATCCAAGGAGGCAATGCGGTCAAGACTCCTTAGATAGTCGCCCAGAACATCCTCTCCTAGTTGCCATAGGGTAATATTGGGTGTAATCTTTCCCAGTATATGATCGCCCGAGAGCAAGAGCTTTTTATCCTGATCATACAAGCAGATATGGCCGGGTGTGTGACCTTTGGTTTCCACGCACTGAAAATTGTAATTGCCTACCTTTATTTCATCGCCATCTTGTACATAAGTGAAACCATCAAAAATATCCGGTGCATAACGGTAACCTGGATGGCGTTCAATGGTATTTTCTATGCCATCAGCTATTAAACCACTGCCGACCAGAAACCCACTGAATATCAACCAATGAGAACTCTCCTGTCCTCCCCCGACCACGTAGCCATCCGGTTCACTCATCCAAACGGTAGTCTCCGGTTTCACCAGAAAACTGAGTAATCCGGCATGATCAGAGTGCAAGTGGGTGATGAACAGGTCAGTGTTTTCCATTGTGGCGTCTAACTCTTTTAAGGCACTGATCATCGCACTGCGGGACTCTTCACAATTAAAGCCGGTATCAACCAATAAATTTCTTTCATTACCGCGAATGAAATAAGAATTGGTAGCCTTCAAAGGATTTCTCGGTAACGGAATCTGAATTTTGAAAATGTTAGGTAATACTTGTTCAATCATAACTATTCTCCTTGCTTAAAATATTACTACAGCTAGGCATATTTACTGTTAGCGGCCCTTAAAATTAGCTTCGCGACGTTCTACAAATGCCTGTACTCCTTCTGCAGCATCTTCACTTTTCATGATGGGGGCGATATCCGGCATTAATCTGGCTATGGACGCTCGGGCTCCATCAACCCTGGAGATTCTAGCCGAACGTAATGCTGCCTGGACACCTAAGGGAGCCTGTTTGGATATCCGGGTAGCGATTTCCAAAGCCCGCTCGAACTGCTTACCGGGTTCAGTCACCTCCTGTACCAGTCCTAGGCGGTAGGCTTCCGCCGCAGTAATTTCATCACCGGTTAACAGATAGCGCATAGCGTTGCCCCAGCCCAATTCTTCATACATACGCACCGTAGCTCCTCCGACGGGATATATACCCCTTTTAACTTCAATCTGTCCTAAACGGAGATCGGATGCAGCTATTCGGACGTCCGTACATAAGAGCATCTCAAAACCAATAGTATAGCAAATCCCCTGAACAGCCATAACCAAAGGTTTACTTAAACGACGATCCTCATCCAGACCAAAAATGTCGATCATTCCCTCGGGAAGATCAGGCATCTTTCCCTCGGCAAAAACGCCAGCCCATTGTACCAGATCCAATCCGGCGGTAAAATGATCGCCATGAGCAAATAACAAACCGCAACGGAGGTCGGGATCCTGATCTAGCTGTCCGTAAGCCAGCGCCAACTCCTTATACATTTCCAAACTCAATGCATTTCTTTTTTCTGGTCGGTTCATGCCAATAAGTAAAACATGTCCTTGCTTCTCCACAGTCACAGAATTTGTACTCATAGATTTCCCTCCTATTCTCTTCATATCTCCCCCCGGGTTGAATGGCTAATCATCTTGTTTAGGCTTCATGCGGCATAATTTTTTCTGTAATTCTTTCTTCTTGTCCCGATGTGCCCCAGCTCCACTCCTGAGAAAGAGTTCTTTGCCGATGCGAACCGTTTTATAAATAGGTTTGTTTTTGGGTTGCTTTTTCAAGTTACTAGCACCTACCCTTTATTGTATTAAGCATACCATATTAATAGGAGTTAGTTTACGTAGTTACGTGCAAATCTGGCTGACGTTTCAGCGTAAGATCGGGTTATCATAAACAGGAACACTTACAAAGCAATATTCCCCTCCCCATTGGCCCGGGTAGTGGTTACAATAATAGAGAAGGCTATTATTTCGCACAATATTTATAGCAGTAATCATTTCTAAAAGGAGGAAGAAACGTGGCAGGTAATGTAAAGGTAATGATTGCACCCGGTCGGTATGTACAAGGACAAGGAGCTATTTGGGAAATTGGTCGTCATGTGAAAAAACTAGGTAAGAATGCTCTTGTGATTGGCGGACCTACTGGTTTGGGGGTTACCCGTGCCGGACGTCAGAGTAGCTTTGAGGAACATGGCATAAGTGAGCATGAGGAGATATTCGGCGGGGAATGCAGTTATGCGGAGATCGAACGTTTAACTGCTCTGGCCATAGAAAAGCAATGTGATGTAATAGTTGCCAGTGGTGGAGGCAAAGCCATTGATACTGCTAAAGCAGTAGCGGCAGGAGCTCGTGCAGCCACAGTTATTATTCCAACCATAGCTTCCAGTGACGCACCTTGCAGTGCTATGTCGGTTATATATAAGGAAGATGGAACTATCGAGAAGTTCTTTATCCCACCTAGAAATCCTGATTTGGTTTTAGTAGACACTGAAGTAATTGCCCGGTCACCTGTGAGAATGCTGGTTGCGGGTATGGGTGATGCATTGGCCACCTGGTTGGAAGCTGATGCGGCGATACGATCGGGAGCCCGTAACCCGGCACGTGGGCAAAGCACCTTTGCTGCTGAGACTTTGGCCCGGCTGTGCTTTGATATTCTGATGGAATACGGCTTGCAGGCAAAAATAGCCAATCAACGACAGGCAGTTACCCCAGCTCTGGAAAGAGTGGTTGAAGCCAATATTTTGCTAAGTGGTATAGGGTTTGAAAGTGGAGGTGTAGCAGCCGCTCACTCCCTACAGGACGGTCTTAATATGTTGGAGGAATGCCATGGTTTTTATCACGGTGAAAAAATCGGGTTTTTGACTTTGGTACAGATGGTTTTAGAGGGTCGCCCCAAGAATCTCATGCAAAAGGTCTTTGAATTTAATCATCGGGTAGGTTTACCGCTCACCCTGGCTGATCTCTCTATTGAAAACATTGGCGAGAAACGCCTCCGTGAAGCAGTGGCGGTTTCATGTAAACCCAAGGCAATAATTTTCAACCATGCTTTTCCGATCACCGAAGACTTAGTATACGATGCGATTTTAACTACTGACGAGATGGGAAAACGTCTTAAATCGGGACAGGCCATTGTCTAATTAAATGCGGATAAACTGTGAACTTATGGATCAAGCTGCCAGGAATAATGATTCGTTAGTAGAATATTACCTATTATAATATTCTAAAGAGGAGTGAATGGCATGCCGAGTTTTGAATACTACAATCTGGAGGTCAAGGGTGCTATTGCCTACGTTACCCTGAATCGTCCGGATCGCTTAAACACTATGGGATTGGGTCCCTGGAAAGAGATGCAGTTAGTACAGGATGAGATTGAGAGCAACCGCGACATAAGAGTAGTAATTATTAAGGCCGATGGTGAGCATTTTAGCGCCGGAATCGATCTTCACGATCTGGAAGAGGTAAATTCTCATTGGGTAGCCGATAACATTCATTGGCTGCAGCGACTCAACACTCGCTGGCAGGACATGAATGCCATAGTTATTGCTGCGGTTCATGGGGTGTGCTATGGAGCGGGTTTCGAGATGTTGACTGCCTGTGATATCCGAGTAGCCTCAGATGATGCCCGTTTGGCTATTCCAGAAGTAAGATTTGGTTTGTCTCCCGATATGGGAGGCAGTCAGCGCTTACCCCGACTGGTAGGCCCTGGCCAGGCTAAACGCTTGATCTTGGCTTGTGAAGAAATTGATGCTCAGGAAGCTAAGGAAATTGGCTTGGTTGAGATAGTAGTTCCTCGCGAGCAGCTCTATGAACGCGCTGAAAAATTGGCCAAGAGAATAATCAACAATCCTCCCTGGGCAGTACGATTTGGCAAGAAAGCAATCAATGCTTCCATGGACAGCAGTATAGCCGGAGGATTGCTGCTCGAACAGATTCAATCCATATTCTGCTGTGGAACTGAGGACCAGAATGAAGCTATCCGAGCATTCTTCGAGAAGCGCAAACCAGAATTCCAAGAAAGGTAACCAATAACATCGGTTATTCACATCCCAGGTTTCCCAAGTCACAAAAGCCTGCCCCCTAACATGGAGGCAGGCTTACAATATTCCCGAGACGCACTTTCGAATCAGAGCAGCGTTGTTTAGATAATAAGTTATCCAGATGTATTATGCGGGGATCCGCAAATTACCCTCAAAACTATCCAGGGGTAATCTAAACTCTTGTATTCCCGCAGCATAAGGCGCAATTTCATAAAGGTCAAAATAAATCACTATATGGCCATCTTTAATGTAAAAGGGCTGCTGTTCATCTATCCCCATAAAGCCCATCTCACCCTCAAAAAAGTTTTCCGGATTGGTATCGATTTGCTTGTTGATGAAATCATTTATGATTGAGCAGTAATCATAACCCGGTGTAAAAAGATCATTTAATGCTACGTCTTGACCTGTGCTCAAATCAATATTGTAAGGGCGGCGCTCCGTATAGCCGTGAGCTCCCCCAGTGTAACTATAGTAGTCAATATACAGGCTTAAGAACTTGGAACTGGCATAGCCTTCTTGAATACGTGAAAAGGCTTGATAAGTATGAACGGGATAACCAGCTATTTCGGCATTTTTCACATAGTCATCTAAGGTATAGGCAACTTCCTGTTTGAAGTTCTCAGCATCCTGTTCCCAGCGTTTATTTATCTTAGTCTGATGGTCTTGATCAGCCATTCCTGTTACTAAGGGGATTTCAAAGTCGATCTCCATATGGGGGCGTTGTTCTTGTACAGATATTTTCTGGATCGATATAGCAACATCGGACTGATCATTGGCCATGTTTAACTCGATAATCTCTTTACAAGCCGAAATAATGCGGGCCATTTCTGCTCGAGTTACTCTATCAGACGGTCGGAAGTACTCATCGTTTCCTTTCATGATGCTGGTATTATGAACAAATACAACTGCATTTAATTCTTCATTATTCAGATCCTGAGTGTCGTTAAAATGAGGCATGATCTGAATCATAGGAACATTGATGTTTTTGGCAATGAACGATCGTTGGATAGCCTGAGCCATTTCAATTCTAGTTATCGGATGATCGGGATAAAAACGATCTCCTTCCACGGAAAAAATCTTATTGAGAGTACAGAGAAGAACAGGTTCAGCGTACCAGGAATCATTATCTACGTCCCTATAATAGTCTACTACCATGGCCTCTTTTAACGAATGACTATAACCATAATCCAAGTTAAACGCTCGCACTAATACTGCTGTCGCCTGGGAGCGAGTGACTAAACTGTCCGGAGCGAACAAATTATCTCCCTGCTCATTTCGACCTATTCCCTGCATTAAATTCTGTTCTACGACTTTGGCAATGGATTTCTCAGCCCAGTGTCCCTTAATATCGCTAAAAAATGGATCTGTATCGGCTGATGCTATGCCAGGCAGGCATACTAATATGGTTATTACTATAGCTATAGCTGCTAAGCGTCTCACGATAATACATCCTCCCCTTTAGTTTACTTACCCTTAATACGAACTCCGGGATGGATTGCTTTCAGAAAAGAGTTTATTTCTGTTAAATCTTATTAATCCTGAACTTTGTTGACTTTTCGATTAACTTCTGTGACCATTCCACCAGTTGACCGGCTGTTTTGGTGGCTCGGTCAATTGATTCGGCTTGGAGATCCGCAAGGACTCCAAGATTATAGCTGGTTCTTTGCAGAGTGTCTTGCATATCGTCATAATTGTGTGCTAAACGAGTGATCATAGTAGTCAAATCAGTCATTCCTAACTGAATATTCTCTACATATAAATTGCTCTGTTGGTACTCGGCTTCTATTTCCTGCAGTGCGGTCATTATTTCCATCTGGGTGTCATGATCCCAGACACTGTCTTCCGAATTCAATCGTAACTGGATATGCTTTAGTCGGAAAGAAATACTGCGCTGAACGTGCTTTAGTAGTATTAGTTGTTCGGTTAAGTCATGATTAATGTTATTCGTAATCTTCTGATCCTCTGGTAAATGGTTAAATGATTCTGCGCTGGATATGATATGTCCCATGTTTACAGTTACCATCGGCAGGGTAATGCGAGTCTCGCCGATGGAAATAGCTAGTTCCTGACCAGCCATGCTCATATTATAGGCCGTCTGTATAACCTGCTCAATAAGGCTCTGTTGTTTATCCAGCATAGTGTTCAGACTCATACCCAACTGTCCGATCTCATCTTCGCTCTCGATGGGGGCTCTTAAGCTATAATCTCCATCTCCCACCCTTTCCATCAACTTCATAAAAGTATTAATGGGCTGAGTAATTTTATTGGTAAGAAAACTGACCACAAGTGAAATGACGATGATTCCAATCATGAGCGTGATGAAGAATATCTTAGCCAGATCGTAGATAGAACTGTTGACTTTATCGACTGGTACCACCACCCCCAGTGACCAGCCAATATCCTCAACTGGCGAATACAAAACATATTTTTCAGTATCACTCAATTCAACACGATTCATGCCTCGCTGCCCCGCAACCATTTGTGAGAAGGTGGATCTCATTTGTTGCTCATTAGTTTCCAGCTCCATAATCGCTTCGCGATATTTATCGTCTTTCAAATTGGTGATAATCTCCCCGTCAGCATCCAGTAAGAAGGCATAGTCTTCTTCATATATGTGCACAGCGCTAACTATCTTACTAATTTTATCAACCAATATATCAACGGCAGCTACTCCCAGGAATGCATCATTGCTATCGTAAAAAGCCGTGCAAGCAGTTACCACATAGTTTCCCGTGAGAGGGCAAATATAGGGAGCTGTATAAGAAATACCCTTGTGCTGTCGAGCCAGTCGATACCATGGGCGTTTAGTCACATCATAGCCCACTGGGTATTTGAACTCAATATTGCCGTACAACCGTTGGGTTTTGTCTACAGCTATATAAACAAATTGAATATCTGGGTTTTCCTCAACAATACGCTGAAAGGACATAAGCATTTGCTTATAAGACTCATCAGTTGTCAGATCTACCTCCTGAGTACTCACCTTTTTGACAAATTCATGGATTTGTTCATTTTGAGCTATAGTCCAGGCGTTTTGGCCCTTTTGTAGTATATAGCCATGGATGCGAGCAGCAGTCGTATCAGCATTGGCCGAAGCGTAATTCTCACTTAAACTAACCACCATGTTTTGTGCCCACCAATAATTGATAAGGGATATCGCTAATAAAAATAAGGTAGTCACACCTAAAACATAAAAGAGCAATCTCTTTTGCAAACTAGTTTTCATGATTTTTTCCTCCCCCTTCCCCAATATCGATTAAGCGAACCAGATTATATTTTTTGATTTTACGATATAAAGTGGTTCGTCCAATGTTCAGCGCTTCGGCAGCATGAGTAATATTACCTTGGAAAGTTCTTAAAGCTTTAGTGATCTGCATCCTTTCCATTTCCTCCAGTGTAAGAAATTCACTATTTTCATAGTTATGAGAGTTATCATAATTAGTGATGTGTTCCGGCAAATGGTGCCTATCTACTTCCTGTTCGGGCAAGTTTACCGCTAGCTCCACCACATTTTCTAGTTCCCTTACATTACCGGGCCAGTCATAATGTTGCAAAGCCTGCAGGGCTGATTTCGTAAAACGGGTTTTTCCTTTATCAATATGGAAAGCGTATTTGTCTAAGAAATAATCGATAAGAACAGGTATGTCATCTTTTCGTTCTCGCAAAGGTGGGATAGTCAGATTGATAACATTTAAACGGTAATATAGATCGCTGCGAAAAGTTTTTTCTCTAATCATCTTTTCAAGATCTTGATTAGTGGCTGATATTACTCGTATGTCAATAGGTATCGGATTCGTTCCGCCAACAGGTGTAACCATTCGTTCCTGTAATACCCTGAGCAGTTTACTTTGTAGCTCTAGAGGCATGTCTCCTATTTCATCCAAGAAAAGTGTGCCCCCATGGGCTTGTACAAATTTCCCTTTGTTGCCATCCTTTTTCGCTCCAGTAAACGCGCCTGGCACATAACCAAACAATTCAGTCTCAATCAGTTCTTTGGGAATGGCGGCACAATTTATCGCTACAAACGGTCCACTGGAATAAGCACTGGCTTGATGAATAGCCTGGGCAAACAACTCCTTGCCAGTGCCGCTTTCACCAGTGATCAAAACGTTGGAGGGGCTTGCGGAAACAGAACGAGCTAACTTGATAAGGCG
>DBRE01000019.1:8989-24836 GCA_002305535.1 Syntrophomonas sp. UBA1376 | reverse complement strand
GCGGAGGAGGTGGGATTCGAACCCACGGAACCCGCAAAGGTTCAACGGTTTTCAAGACCGCCTCCTTCAACCGCTCGGACACCCCTCCACTGAAAGGATGCTAACCTTAGCAAATCAATGCAAAAGAAAGTATAGCACAGGCCCCAAAGGTTGTCAACCAAGCTATTGACGGTTATTTACTGCCTTTTTATTACTTTCAGACCGCCCATATAAGGCTGGAGTACCTCCGGCACCAAAACCGTTCCATCGGCCTGTTGGTAGTTTTCTAAAATGGCCGCTACCGTACGTCCGATAGCTACTCCGGAGCCATTCAGGGTATGCACATACTGAGGCTTTTCTTTGGCTGATGGCCGATAGCGAATATTGGCCCGCCGGGCCTGGAAATCCCCGCAATTGGAACAGGAGGAAATCTCTTTGTATTCGTTGTAACCAGGCATCCATACTTCCACATCATAGGTCTTAGCGGCTGAAAAGCCGGTATCGCCAGTACTCAACAGCATAACCCTATAGGGCAGGCCCAAAAGCTGCAAGACTTTTTCTGCATCAGCGGTCAGTTTCTCCAATTCTTCATAAGAATGTTGGGGCTCCACTAGTTTGACCAGTTCCACTTTGTTGAACTGATGCTGGCGGATAACTCCCCGGGTATCGCGGCCGTGGGATCCTGCCTCAGCTCGAAAGCAAGGGGTATAGGCGGTTAGATATATAGGCAGATCAGCTGCATCCAGGATCTCTTCCCGATATAAATTGGTCAAGGGAACTTCCGCTGTAGGTATCAGGTACATTTCCCGGCCATCCACCTTGAACATATCCTCAGCAAACTTGGGCAGTTGCCCGGTTCCCTGCATACAGTCGGCGCCAACCATAAAAGGAGGCAATATTTCCTTGTAGCCATGCTGCTGGGTGTGGATGTCCAGATAGAAATTTATCAGGGCACGTTCCAATTGTGCTCCGGCGCCTTTGTATACCGTAAAACGTGCTCCGGATAACTTAGCAGCTCGTTCAAAATCCAGTATGTCCAGAGCCGGGCCAATATCCCAGTGAGCTTGGGGTTCGAAGTCAAATTGACGAGGGTTGCCCCAACGCCGCATTTCCACATTACTGTTCTCGTCAGGGCCTAAGGGTACTGACTCATGCAGCAAATTCGGTATGCTTAACAGGATGCTTTCCATCTGTTCTTCTACGCCCTTTAGCTCTTCATCAAAGGCTGCGATATCCTTGCCCACCTGACGAACCTTATCCATTAGTTCAGAGGCATCCTGCCCGGCTTTTTTTAATTTCCCGACTTCCTGGGAGGAGGTGTTGCGGAAATTCTTTAATTCTTCTACCTGTAGCAGGATCTGCCGTCTTCTTTCGTCCAACTGCAGGTACCCGTCCAGAGCCCCGCTCAGACCACGCTTGCGCAACGCCGCTTCAACTTGATCGGGGTTAGCTCTTATTAATTTGGCATCTAACATTAGCAGTCCTCCTGTGTTATACCTTGTCCTCTACCCTCTTTAAAAATGGAGTAGCTCGGGCTTACCAAGAATGCCATCCAACTGGCCTAGTTTTTCCAATACTGCCTCTTCTACTTTGTTGTCCACATTAACCAACATGATGGCTGTATCTCCTTTGGTCTGGCGGGCTACTTTCATGGAGGCGATATTGACTCCTTCGTCACCCAATAAGGTGGCAAAAGGTCCAACTACTCGGGGGCGGTCAGAGTTTTCCACCATAATTACGTACCCTTCCAGGTTAGTTTCTGTTTCATAGCCATTCAGTTCCACCAACAGTGGATCGCGAGCTCGGGAAACGGTTCCGGCCAAATCCAATTGTCGACCATTCTGGCCAAATATACTAACGGAAATTACGTTCTTATAGCGGCGGCTGCTCTGTTCCTGTTTGCTTTCGAAAACTTTGATGCCCCGTTCGCGTGCCATCAGACGGGCGTTAACATAATTGACTTTGTTCCATAGAATGGGTTCCAACAATCCCTTGAAGAAAGCTACCGTGAGTATTTCGGTATCATTTATGGTCATAGGTCCAGCGTAGGTCAGTTCGATTCTGGCAATAGGCGACTTTTCCAGCTGGTAGTAGAATTTGCCCATTTGTTCCGCCAGGGTAATATAGGGACGCAGATAGTTGAGCTCTTCGCTGACCATCGTAGGCAAATTGATCAGATTGGGAACGATTTCTCCATTTAGGGCTTTCATTACCTGTTCGGCGATGGTTTCACCGACGCGGCGCTGGGCTTCAAAGGTATCGGCTCCTAAATGGGGGGTGCAAACTACATTTTCAAACTCAAACAGAGGATTGTTTATAGCCGGTTCTTTTTCAAAAACGTCCATCCCGGCGCTGGCAACTTTGCCCGACTTCAGGGCTTCCAACAGAGCAGCTTCCTTTATGATCCCTCCCCGGGCGGCATTTACTACCCGCACCCCATCTTTGGCGATCTTAAACATCTCTTCATTGATCATATGGAAGGTTTCTTCAGTCTTGGGGGTATGCACGGTAATAAAGTCAGACTGCCGCACCAGATCTTCCAGAGTAGGCATCTTCTCAGCACCGTATTTAATAAACCGCTCATCAGCGATATAGGGATCATAGGCTAATATCCGCATGTTAAAAGCTTTCAGGCGGGTTGCCACCATGGAGCCTATGCGTCCCAGACCTACTATACCCACAGTTTTTCCGTACAGTTCCACGCCTCGGAAAGGCTTACGATCCCAGGTACCGCCCTTTAAGAAGTTGTTGGCCCAGGCCGTTTTGCGGGAAGAAGCCAGCAAGAGGGCAATGGTCTGCTCGGCAGCAGAAATGGTATTACTATCCGGGGTGTTAGCTACAATTACTCCATGGCGGGTGCAGGCATCAACATCAATGTTGTCAATGCCGTTACCAGCTCTGCCCACCACTTTTAGACGCGGAGCTCCACGGCTGATCAGTTCCTCATTGACTTTGGTAACACTGCGCACGATCAAGGCGTCATACTGGCCGATTATTTCCAGCAGTTCTTCTCTGGGTATCCCATCGCGAAAATCAACGTCCACTTCGGTACGCAGTAAATCTAAACCTTCTTCGGCAATACGCTCGGTAACGATAACTCGTTTTTTGGTTTCCACCTCTATTCTCCTTTCTTCGTCTGGCTGAGTATAAAGGCTTGCGCCTGGTTGAGGCCTGCTCCGAATTCCATCTCCCAGCCTAATTGTTGCAGGGTTATTTCCAAAGCGGCCAAGACAGCTAATAGATCCAGTTGGCGTACATAACCCAGATGGCCTATGCGGAAAATCACATTGTCTAAATTCTGCTGACCTCCCGCTAGAACGATATTGAACTGTTCCAGCATGTATTTGCGAATTTTGTTGGCACCGATACTTTCCGGAGCAACTACAGCCGTTACTGCTTGTGAAGCCCACTCATCCTGGGCCAGCAACTGCAGTCCCATGGCTCCCACAGCTTTACGCACCAAATCTCGGTAATTACAGTGCCGTTCTATGATGTTGTCCAGGCCCTCCTCCAGCATCATCTTCAAGGACTCTCTCAGGCCAAAAAATAGTGAAACAGCTGGTGTAAAAGGAGTTTGCCCTTTTTCCAGATACTTAACGCCCAGGCTTACATCCCAGTAAAAACGCGGCATCTTAGTTTGCTCGTGAATCTGCAAAGCTTTCTCACTAAAAGCCAGAAAGCTTAATCCAGGAGGAATCATAAAGGCCTTTTGTGACCCACTTGCCACTACATCCAGTTTCCATTCATCCATCTTGAGATCTATAGTGGCCAGACCACTGATGGCATCTACCATCAACAGAGCAGGATGGTCTCCCCTAGCCTCGCTGATGGCTTTAATGTTATTGAACACTCCGGTAGAGGTCTCGTTGTGAGTTACCAAAATGGCTTTTATTTCTCGGTTTACATCCTGATCTAAACGTTCCTTTACCCGTTGAGGATCAGCAGGCTGGCCCCAGGGAAAGTCCATTTTTTCCACCTGGGCTCCAAATCCAGCGGCAATTTTAGCAAAACGATCTCCAAACACTCCGATGGAAACCGCTAAAACCTTATCTCCGGGAGACAGAAAGTTGACCACCGCTGCTTCCATAGCACCGGTTCCAGAAGCAGGATAAATCAATACATGTTGGTCAGTACGATAGACCTGTTTGAGCCCCTGGACTACTTCCGTGAGTACTTGCTTGAATTCGGGACCGCGATGATTCACCATCGGTTGACTCATCGCCCTGGTTACCCGTTCGGGAATGGGGGTCGGCCCTGGAAGCAGTAAATACTGGTCTCCTGTCATTTCTAAAACCTCCTACTTTGTTGAAATAAAAAACCCCTCGCCCTAATTAAGGGACGAGAGGTACTTTCCCGCGTTGCCACCCTAGTTGATATGGTCATAAACCATACCCACTTGTAAGCTATAACGTAGCTACCGGCACTGCTTAAATCACAGTCTGCTCCAGGATGGATTCGATAAGATTCTGACTGGTTCACACCTACCACCAGCTCTCTTTTTCAGATATCTAAATCTACTAGTCCCTTCATCGCACTTAATTTGAAAGATTAGAGTTCATTATAGTATACCGGTTTGCTCTTGGCAAGAAAAATCCTAAACCATTGTTAGGAAATAGCGATGTATACATAAATCCTGAGTAAGCTCCGGATGAAAAGCAGTACAGAGTAAGTTGTACTGCTGGGCCATGACTATTTTTTCCTTAAAGCGTGCCATTATATGGACACCATCTCCGGCCTTTTCTCCATAAGGCGCTCGTATAAAAACTCCTCGGGTAGGGCCAATAGACTCTACTTCCAGATCAGCTTCGAAGCTTTCTACTTGTCTGCCAAAACCATTGCGTTTCACACTGATATCCATTAACCCTAAACGCAACTGATCAGAGTCAACTATCTCCTTGGCCAGCAAAATCATGCCGGCACAGGTACCCCAGATGGGCATACCCTGGGCAGCCCGATCTACAATGACCTTGTCCAGACCATATTTATTCATCAGCTTGCCAATGGTGGTGCTTTCTCCGCCGGGAATAATAAGACCGTCTACTTCTTGGATTTCCTCCGGCTTTCGCACCTGGCGAACCAGAGCCCCACACTTACGTAAAGCTGCTTCGTGTTCAACAAAAGCTCCCTGCAAGGCCAGAACCCCAATGGTTTTACCAGCCACGCTCCTGCATCCTCTCTTCGGGACGGATGGTGCTGATATCGATACCCACCATGGGTTCACCTAAATCGCGAGAAACTTCGGCTAACACAGCCGGATCGTTAAAATAAGTGGTGGCTGCTACGATGGCCCGAGCGCGCTGCTGGGGATCCCCGGATTTAAAAATTCCCGAGCCTACAAAAATCCCGTCACAACCCAATTGCATCATTAACGCTGCATCAGCAGGGGTAGCAATACCTCCGGCAGCAAAGTTTACCACCGGCAATCTTTTTAACCGGGCGGTTTCCTTTACCAGTTCATAAGGTGCCTGCAGTTCTTTGGCAGCAGTCATCAATTCTTCCTCGGGAAGATTACTGATCCAGCGGATATCATCATTCACCTGCCGGATGTGGCGAACCGCTTCGACCACATTGCCGGTACCCGGTTCTCCCTTCGTCCGGATCATGGCAGCGCCTTCTCCGATCCTGCGTAGGGCTTCCCCCAGATTTCTAGCTCCGCATACGAAGGGCACCTTAAAATCATGCTTGTTCACGTGGTATTTATCGTCAGCGGGGGTTAAAACCTCGCTCTCATCGATATAATCTATGCCCAGAGATTCAAGAACCTGTGCTTCCACAAAATGCCCGATACGACACTTGGCCATCACCGGTATGGTCACGCTTTCCATGATGCGCAAGATAACACTAGGATCAGCCATACGGGCGATACCGCCTGTAGCTCTTATATCAGCGGGAACTCTTTCCAAAGCCATGACGGCACAGGCGCCCGCTTCTTCAGCTATTTTGGCCTGCTCAGGAGTGGTCACGTCCATGATGACTCCGCCTTTGAGCATTTGAGCCAGGCCCGCTTTTACGTTAAATGTCCCCTTTTGTTCCATAAAAGAACCCTCCTTATACCAAGCCGAACCACGTTGGCCCGCTCTTTCCTATAGCTAAAGATTTTATTCTTTTCCAGCGTTTTTGTATAGTACTAGCGGAGATTATTCTTCCGATTCGGTGCGAAAACGAGCAATACTCACTATATGGTCGTTGTCCGGAAGCCTCATTAAGAGCACTCCCCGGGCATAACGCTTCTGAACCGATATATCCTCTACCTCCAGACGGATTATCTGCCCTTCACTGGTTAGGATGACCAGTTCATCGTCAACGGATACGATCTTGGTAGCTACTACCTCTCCATTTTTGCTGGTAAGCTCGATGGACTTTACGCCTTTGCCTCCCCGGTTCTGAGTCTTGAACTCACTCAACGGGACTCGTTTTCCATAACCGTGTTTGGTAACGATCAAGACATCGGCACCCTCCCGGTATTTATCCAGGCCGATAACATAGTTGTTAGGGTCAAGACCAATTCCTTTTACACCAGCAGCATTTCGCCCCATAGGCCTGACCTGATCTTCTTCGAAAAGAATCGCCTGGCCATTGGCGGTAGTCACCATGACTACATCTCCTTTGACCACCCGGATCACTCCTACCAGTTCATCTTCCGGTCGCAGATTTACGGCAATCAGACCGGAACGGCGAATGTTTTGGAATGCTGATAGGGCGACTTTTTTGATGATCCCCTGCCGGGTTATCATCATCATGTGCCGCTTTTCATCAAACTCCCGGGCTGCCACCAGGGTGGTAACTCTCTCATCGGCCCGCAGATCGATGAAGTTGATCAAGGGCATTCCTTTAGCTTGACGAGATGCCTCGGGTAAATTGTAAACCCGGCTGGAGAATACACGGCCTTGGTTGGTAAAGAACAGAACATGCCCCAGTACACTGGTTACTACCACCCCGGAGGAGTAATCCTCGCTTCTAATGGTGGTGGCACTTATGCCTTTGCCTCCGCGGCGCTGGGCTTTATAGGTATCCAAAGGCAGTCGTTTGATATAACCGCGGTTGGACAAGGTAATGACTACTTCATGATCATCAATGAAATCTTCCACATTAAAGTCCGAGATTTCCCGGCTTATTTCCGTTCGGCGCGCATCTCCGTACTTTTTCTTCACATCGGCCAGATCTTCTTTTATCATGGCCAAAACCCGTTCCGGTCGGTTCAAAATATCTTCGAAATCAGCTATGCGGGCCAAAAGTTCCTGATATTCATCGTCCAATTTGCCTCTTTCCAGGTTGGTCAACTGAACCAGGCGCATATCCAGGATGGCATTGGCTTGAATCTCAGTTAACCCAAAGCGCTCCATTAAAGCTTGTCGAGCTTGCTCCCGGTCTTTGCTGCTGGTGATCAGGTCAATTACTTCGTCCAGATTGTCCAGGGCGATTCTTAACCCTTCCACAATATGCAAACGATCCCGGGTAACCTTCAGATCATGACGAGTGCGCCTTTCAATGACTTCTTGGCGGTGTTCGATGTAGTAGCGAATGACATCTTTTATTCCCAGAACCATCGGCTGGCCATGTACCAGAGTCAGCATATTGATGCCAAAGCTGTCTTCCATCTGGGTGTGCTTAAACAGCTTATTCACTATAACATTGACATTTACATCGCGACGGGTCTCAATCACTACCCTAATGCCCTGGCGGTCAGACTCATCTCTTAAATCCACTATGCCTTCGATCTTTTTATCTCGAACCAGATCGGCGATTTTTTCGATCAAACGGGCTTTATTGACCTGATAGGGTAATTCTGTAATCACAATGGCATTTTTACCGTTGCGGCGTTCTTCTATGGTGTAGCGAGCCCGCACCTTGAAGGTTCCCCGTCCGGTATGATAGGCCTTGCGAATACCTTCACTGCCCATTATGATTCCTGCGGTGGGGAAATCCGGCCCCGGCAATATTTTCATTATCTCATCCACACTGGCTTCCGGATCATCGATCACCAGGGTGATTGCGTCCACTACTTCGGTTAAATTGTGGGGCGGTATATTGGTAGCCATACCCACCGCAATACCTGATGATCCATTGATAAGCAGATTAGGGATACGAGAAGGTAGCACCTGAGGTTCTTCTCGGCTATCGTCATAATTAGGCCGCCAATTGACCGTATCTTTCTCAATGTCAGTGAGCATTTCCCCGGCGATTTTGGACATACGGCTTTCAGTGTAACGCATAGCCGCGGCTGAATCGCCATCTACGGAGCCAAAGTTACCATGCCCGTCTATCAGCGGATATCGCATGGCAAAATCCTGAGCCATTTTTACCATAGTCTCATAAATAGCTGAATCTCCATGGGGATGGTATTTACCCATTACTTCTCCCACGATATTGGCCGATTTTTTGTGGGGTTTGTCATGGGTCATGCCCTGATCATAGAGTGCATAAAGAATACGGCGGTGCACCGGCTTTAGTCCATCACGAACATCAGGAATAGCCCGAGAAACAATAACACTCATGGAGTATTCCAGAAATGACTTTTTAACTTCTTTCTCAATATCGATGGGAACTACATTCTCAAACAGATTAGGCTCTGCCAATGATCATCATCTCCTGTTAAATGTCCAGGTTGGTTACGAACCTGGCATTGGCCTGAATAAACTCTCTACGGGGCTCCACGTTATCTCCCATAAGATCGGAAAATATTTCATCAGCGCGAATAGCATCTTCCACAGTGACCTGAAAGATGTGCCGATTCTCAGGGTTCATTGTCGTTTCCCAGAGTTGTTCAGGATCCATTTCCCCCAGACCTTTATATCGCTGTATAACCCACTTCTTACCGGACTGAGCTATGAATTCATTCATGGTCTCGTCATCATGGAAATAGTGGATCTCATTGCCTCGCTTGACGCCATATAGGGGTGGTTGGGCAATGTAAACATAGCCTTCCTCTATCAGAGGCCGCATAAATCTATAGAAAAAGGTTAAGAGCAATACCCTTATATGTGAACCATCCACATCCGCATCGGTCATGATAAAAAGCTTGTGATAGCGGGCTTTTTTTATGTCGAAGTCTTCGTCTATTCCTGTACCCATAGCGGTTATCAGCGAACGGATCTCCTCATTGGAAAGCACCCGATCCAGCCTGGCTTTTTCCACGTTAAGGATTTTCCCCCGCAAAGGCAGTATGGCCTGGATATTACGATCCCGTCCCTGTTTGGCTGATCCGCCGGCGGAATTACCTTCCACAATAAATAATTCGGAGACAGCTGGGTCTCGGCTGCTGCAATCGGCCAATTTCCCCGGCAAGGTGGTGGTCTCCAGAGCACTCTTACGTCGGGTCAGTTCCCGGGCTTTTTTGGCTGCCTCCCGGGCACGACGGGCCGATATGGCCTTTTCGGTTATACGGCGCGCTATGGTTGGGTTTTCATTAAGATAATCCTCAAAGCTTTCAAACACGGCTGATTCAACAATGCCACGAATGTACGTATTGCCCAGTTTGGTTTTGGTTTGCCCTTCAAATTGTGGCTCTTTGACCAGCACAGAAATAATGGCGGCTAGCCCTTCACGGATATCTTCTCCGGAAAGGTTGCTGTCGCTTTCTTTGAGCAGGTTATTCTTTTTAGCATAGTCGTTGACTACTCTGGTCAGGCCATTCTTAAACCCTACTTCATGGGTTCCGCCTTCCTGAGTATGAATATTATTGGCAAAGGAATAAATGTTCTCAGTATAGCCCGAATTATATTGCAGGGCCATGCGGACAATCACGTCTTCTTTTTGGCACTCTGTATAAAAGGGGGTTTCCGTTAGGGTCTCTTTGCTCCTATTCAGGTAAGCTACAAAATCCCGCAACCCATCTTCATAATGAAACTCCTTTTCATACCCTTCATCCCGTTCGTCGTAGAACAAGATCTTTAGCCCCTGATTAAGAAAGGCCAGTTCGCGTAAGCGCTGTTCTATGATGTCGCGCTCCAAAACTGTTATCTCAAATATCTGTGCATCGGGCTGGAAACGAATCGATGTTCCGGTTGCTGTAGTGGTGCCCTCTGTGTATATATCCCCTACCGGTCCTCCCCGTTCATAGGCTTGTTTATATACTTGTCCGTCCCGAAAAATAGTAATGTCCATATGACTGGACAGCGCATTTACCACAGAAAGACCAACTCCGTGAAGCCCACCGGAAATATTGTAGCCGCTGCCACCGAACTTTCCTCCGGAATGGAGAGTCGTCAAAATAACTTCCAGTGCAGGAATTCCCATTGTGGGGTGTATGTCTACCGGAATACCCCGTCCATTATCGGTAACTGTCACCCAATCATCCTTATGCAGAGTAACGGTTATAGTGTCACAAAAGCCGGCTACTGCCTCATCAATGCTGTTGTCCACTATTTCAAACACCAGATGATGCAGACCCCGGGGACCAGTGGAACCAATATACATACTTGGACGCTTGCGGACTGCCTCCAATCCTTCCAAAACCTGGATATCGGAGGCATTGTAACCATTGTTAAAATCAGTCATTGCTATCCTCCTCAGCAAAGTGAGAAGCTCGCTTATAGAGGGTGTTAGAAGAGATGGGTGACAGGTAAGCCCTGTCATCACAGAGGATCAGGGCTTTATTCTTTCCCTTTTCACTGATATTGACTAGCTTTCTCTCTGAGCGGGCGATCTCCATAATATCTTTAATGTCCTCATTCAAGGGTGGATTCAGATTAATAATGGCAATGATGTTCTGGGTGGAAATTATATAGTTGTTGCCTAGATGGATGTACACGCGATTACTCCTTTCCTGATAGTTTTCCGCCTGACATGCGGTAAATGGAGGCCTGGCTGTCTGCGAACTGATTTTTTTCCAGGTTTACGGTGGTGAGAAAACTCTGGAAGGAGGCTTTTTGCAGATATTCTAGCAACCGTTGCTGCCGCTCCTTATCCAGTTCTGACAACACCTCGTCTAAGAGAAAAACGGGAAACTCACCTTTTGCTTGTTGTATGGCCATCAATTCAGCTAGTTTAAGACTCACCGCTATACTGCGCTGTTGCCCTTGCGAGGCAAATTGACGGGCAGGATGATTGTTTAGATATATATTTATATCTTCCCGGTGGGGACCTGATAAACTACTTTTACGAGCACATTCTTGCTCTTTTATTGTATCAAGATGGTTTAACATGGATATTCTTAAATTTTCAAAGTTTATTTTACCACTATCTAAGGGAAATGAAATAGCATAGCGTAATTTCAATCCTCCTAAATTTTCTCCGCTGATGTCCTGATAGAGCGGGCCCACCAATTGATCAAGTAAATTGACCATCTGAATTCGGGCTACTACTAAGCGGACAGCTTGTTCAACAAAAACCTCCGTAGTAAGTTTGAATGTTTTGGTATTAGCTTGGTTCTTTTTTAACAAAACATTTCTTTTTCTTAAAATTTTAACATAGTTATCCAGATGGTACCCGTATTCTGCTCCCGCCTGTTTTAATAAGAAATCAAGGAAAAATCGTCTGCGGCTGGGTGATCCCTTTACCAAATACAAATCGTCTGGTGTAAAAACAACCACACGCAGACGATCAGGATGGTGAGGGTTAGTTTTTCGTCCGTTGAGGGTGATGACCTTACCGGTTCTGGCATTATATTTGATATTGGTCTCAAAGCAGCGCTGGTCATATTCGTAGCTAGAACTCAGTTCATAAGCTTCGGCCTGATCATTGACCAAAACCCGATCACTGTTGGTTCGAAATGAGCTGCCGGTCGCTAAAACACACAGGGCTTCAAGAAGATTGGTTTTTCCCTGGGCATTATCACCCACGATAATATTCATAGCCGGAGATGGCTGGTGTTCTACACAGAGTAAATTTCTAAAATTAGTAGCCCTATAATCAATAACCTTCAAGGACTGGTTCACCACTCCTTATTGATTGGTTCGCAGAGGTACCAACACATACAAATAGTTATCCTTCTCCGGGTTGGTTATCAAAGATGGTCCTAATGCACCTGACATCTGCACGTTTATTTTATCAGTTTCGGCGGTAAAAATTTTCATTGCTTCTAAAAAATAATTGGTATTAAAAGCGATACGGAAATCTACTTCTCCGCTGATCTCAAAGTCTTCGATCACTTCTTCTATCTCACCCATCACTTCGGAAAAAGCGTTGACAGTGATTTCCTTTTCCCCCAACTGGAATTGAACATGGTGTATTTTTATTTTTTCATCGGTAGGCATGGTTCGAGCTCTTTCCAGGGTAGTAGTGAGTACCTGAGAATTAATAGTCAAGCTGGTACTGAACTCTTTAGGAACTACTTGTTCATAGTTGGGATACTGACCCTCGATCAAACGTGACAAAAGAATAGTATTTCCCCGAGAAAAAATAACATTGTTGTTACTGAAACTCAAATCAATCGGTTCTTCATCATCGTCAAGAAGTCGAGTTAATTCATTAACGGTTCGAGTAGGAATAATGAAATTGAATGGTGAAAGATCGGATTTGCCCAGATCATAACTATAATAGGCCAGGCGATGAGTATCGGAGGCTACAATTTTTAACAGGCCCCCGTCTAAAATATCAAATAATACACCAGTAAAAACCTGGCGGAAATGAGTAGCTGCTGCCGCAAAGGATGTTTTCTTAAAAGCTTCTTTGAGTACATTTTGGGGCAGAGAAAAGCGATGTTCCATATTGTCTATAGGCAGTCCCGGGTATTCCTGATCCTGATAAGTATTTATATATCCAGTAGAGCGGCCGTAGGTAATATCCAAGCGAGAAGTCTCTCGATTCAGTTCCAGTCCAATGATCGATTCCGGGAGAAGCTTTATAAAATCAGCAAAATAATGGGCATTTACTAGAACTGTACCTTCCTCCTGTATTTGTACCTGATTAGTGGATGCCCTGATACCGATTTCCAGATCAGTAGCGGTCATGGTCAGTCCCTTATCCAAAGATGCTTCGATCAATAGCCCAGACAGAACCGGTATGGTGTTTTTGCTGGAGGCAGCCCGATAAACCAAAGCGGTAAGAGCTGATAACTCATTTTTTTCAATACTAAATTTCAAAGAAACCCCTCCCAAAGATTGTTTTTCTACAACCCTCTGTTTATTTATTAATTATTAGACTTTCGCAGTAGCCGTAGTAGATGTATTGAATATGTGGATAAGCCTGTCCAACTATCTAAAATCGACGCTCCGCTTTAAGGATAAGCCTGTTCATAACTGCTCCGAATGTAGATGATTGGAGTTCAAGCGTTGGGATAACTCATCTAGCGTGGCTGCTAGCTCAGAATTATCATTGACTTCTTTTTCTATTTTTTCCACTGCATGTATAACCGTAGTATGATCACGACCTCCAAATTGATCACCAATTTGCGGAAAAGAGGCATCGGTTATTTTACGACATAAAAACATAGCTACCTGCCGTGGAAAGACTACTTGTTTATTGCGCTTCTTGGATACTAGTTCACTCATTTCCAGATTATAATAGGAACATATTTCTTTTTGAATCATTTCGATCGTTATTTTACGAGGCCTGGGTGGGGGCAGGATATCCTTCAATGCTTCAGTTGCCAAAGCCATATCCAGAGCTTGTCCGGTTACGGTGGCATAAGCCACCAGACGGATCAAAGCCCCCTCTAATTCTCTTATATTTGATTCAATACTATTGGCAATATAATCGAGAATATCGTAAGGGATATTTAATTCTTCCATCTGCGCCTTTTTGCGCAGGATAGCAATACGAGTTTCCAAATCGGGAGGCTGGATATCACAGATCAAACCCCATTCGAAGCGACTGCGGAGGCGATCTTCCAGAGTAGGAATATTTCTAGGTGGTCGATCACTGGATATCACAAGTTGTTTATTGGTTTCGTATAAACTGTTAAAAGTATGGAAAAATTCTTCTTGAGTACGTTCTTTGCCAGCCAAAAATTGAATATCATCGATCAGGAGTACATCTATATTGCGATATTTGTTGCGAAAACTGGAAGTCTTATCATCGCGAATGGAGCTGATCAGTTCATTGGTAAACTGTTCTGAAGATACATAAGTAACCGTAGATGATCTATTTTTCTCTATGATGCGATGGCCGATGGCTTGCATTAAATGAGTTTTACCTAATCCCACTCCTCCATAAATGAAAAGAGGGTTATAAGCCCGAGCCGGGGCTTCTCCTACTGCATAGCAGGCGGCATGAGCAAAACGATTGCTATTGCCTACCACAAAGGTATCAAAAGTATATTTGGTATTAAGAAAAGAAGGCCCCCCTTCTTGATGAGGAAGAGCATCGGTAATCAGCTCCAAAGTAACATCCTGATTAGTTAGGGAGCGCAGGTGGTTCAAAATAATGTCTAAATAGCGGGATTCTATCCACTCTTTGGTCAGGGTGTTAGGAACCATTATATATATTGTATTGTTCTGTACAGCACTTAAATTGGTTGCAGAAAACCATATATCAAAGCTGGTAGAGCCAATTTCTTCGCGAATGATCTGCATAACCTTAGTCCAGGCTGTGGCCAAGTCGTGTCGGTAGGGCATTCCAATCCTCCTGTGTATATGTGGAAAAATTCTTCTGTTGAAAAGTATTTCTATGTGGATAATCAAAAACGAGATGACTTATATTCTTAAGTATACCCTGAAAATTAAGCTAAACATATTATTAATGATAGCAAATAATAACGTAGTTTCAAAGTATAGATGTGGTACGGCTTGACATGGCTGCGACGGCATCTCTATAATAATAGGTGCTATTTAGATAAGGAGGCCTTTTTAATAATGAAGAGAACCTATCAGCCCAAAACCCGCCGTAGAAAAAAAGTACACGGATTTCGTAGCCGTATGTCAAGCAGCGCGGGGCGCAAGATTCTGGCAAGCCGCCGCAGAAAAGGCAGAAAAACCATATCGGCTTAAGGTCGTGGTAACGGCCTTTTATTTTACTCCGAGGAAGGTTTTCCATGCTGGGTAGAGAATTTAGAATAACGACTACTCAGGAATACAACAATATTTACAAGAATGGCAAAAAAATCCCGGGGAGATTCATAATTCTTTACGTTATGAAAAATCATCTGGATCATAATCGCTATGGATTCATTACCAGTGTAAAGGTAGGAAAAGCAGTAATACGCAATCGCTTAAAAAGACAGCTTAGAAACCTGGTTCATCAAATGGATCCTGACCTGGCACCGGGATACGACTTTGTACTGATCGTACGTCACCATGCCGGCTCAGCTGAATTTGATCAGCTCGAAAAGGATCTTAAGGTCGTATTGGGAAAGGCCCAGCCTAGATGAGGAAAATAACTATTATTTTGATAAAAATATATCAAGCAGTCACCTGTTTTCGGGCGCCAGCCTGCCGCTTTTATCCTTCCTGTTCTACCTATGCGATACAGGCGGTGGATAAATACGGTATATGCAAAGGCGGATGGTTGGCAGTGCGAAGAATACTTAGGTGTCACCCCTGGCAAGCAGGTGGATATGACCCAGTGCCATAAGGGCATCAAGAGGCAAGCGACTTAACAGAACTGAGTCAGGCTGGTTTACGAGGAGGTGGAACCTGCTGCTGAGATTTTGGTAAGCAGGGTTTAATTTGTGGCAAGCATTTGTACAGTGGTTTGCTGATGTAATTCAGTGGATGTACACGCTAACAGGACAGATAGGGTTGCCGAATTATGGTTTGGCAATTATTTTCATGACCATAACTATTAAACTGGTTTTGTTCCCATTGACCCAGAAGCAAATGCATTCCATGCGGTCAATGCAGCAGTTACAGCCTAAATTGAAATACATACAGGATAAGTATAAAGATAATCCCCAGATGATGCAGACCAAAACGATGGAAATGTATAAGGAACATGGAGTCAGCCCTTTTAGCTCTTGTTTGCCCTTGCTTATTCAAATGCCTATCTTTAT
>DBRE01000019.1:1499-8926 GCA_002305535.1 Syntrophomonas sp. UBA1376 | reverse complement strand
ACTTATTATCAGTCGAAACTATCCACGGTAAATGCCCAAGATCCCACCCAGAAAACCATGCTGTACATCATGCCATTATTTATGGCCTGGATAGCCGCGACTTTACCAGCGGGGCTGCCATTATACTGGGTAACCTTCAACATCTTAGGTATTTTACAGCAGCTTTATGTTAACCGAACTACGCCATTGGTAGCGGACACCGGCACCGGCCTGCAGGTAGAAGCGGAAGCACCAGCTGTAAAGAAACCTGAGCCAGAAGCCAAAAAGGCACCGAATGAGAAACCAGTGAAACCGGAGGTTAAAACCCAGCAGCAGGAAGCAGGGAGGGCCAAAGGAGGAAAGAAGAAAAGTGGAAGCACAAAGTATCGAAAAGCGGGGAAAAAGCGTCGATGAGGCCATCAAAGCGGCCTTGGATGAATTGGAGTGCGAGATAGACGATGTTATCATTGAAATCGTAGAGGAGCCTAGCAAAGGACTCTTAGGATTAGTCAAAAAGCCCGCTGTGGTTAGGGTTTCCCGTCGGGATAAACCCCAGGAAGAAGTCCGTGAGGTTTTGGAAGACCTGCTCAAAAGAATGAAGATCGATTATAAGATCAGCCAAGTAGAGTGGGAGGATGGCCGGGTTCGCATCAATATCACCGGGAAAGATATGGGATTACTGATTGGACGCAAGGGAGAGACCTTGAATTCTCTGCAATTTATGGTGGGCTTGATAGTGAATCGTAAGCGACCAGAGAGAATCAGGGTTGTGTTGGATGTAGAAGATTATCGTAAGAAAAAGGAAGAATCCCTGGAGGCCCTGGCATTAAGACTGTCCGACCGGGTTAAGAAGACCCGCAAAAATGTGGTAATGAGACCCATGAGTTCCCAGGAGAGAAGGATAGTTCATACGGTTCTGCAGGGAGATCCTCAGGTAACCACCTACTCTATGGGAGACGAGCCCAACCGGAAAGTAGTGATTTCTCTAAAAAAATAAACACTGATCGATAAGGCCCCTAGGGGCCTTTTTTAATTGGGGCGTTGGGGTGTAGAGCTGAAAAGGTTTTGGTAGAATAAGAAAGAAAACTGCGATGACGAAGGTCTAAAGGGATCTCTTGGCAAAGGATAAAGCTGACAGTGGATAGGGGGTGTCTAAAGTGCAGGGGGCTATAGCTGCTATTTCTACTCCACCAGGGGAAGGCGGAATTGCCATAGTCCGTTTGAGCGGAAATAAGGTGATAGAGACGGTGGACGGCATGTTCAAACCTCATCGTCAGGGAGTCCAGCTGAAGGCGCGCCCTTCTCATACTTTGACCTTAGGGTGGATTATCGATCCGGAGGGACAGGTTCTAGATGAAGCACTGGTCAGTATAATGCGTGAGCCCCACAGTTATACCGGTGAGGATGTTGTAGAAATTAACTGTCATGGGGGGACACTGCCCGCCCGGCAGGTGCTGGAAAGAGTGATCCAAGCAGGAATACGCTTGGCGGAACCGGGAGAATTCACGCGGCGGGCTTTCTTAAATGGGCGCTTGGATGTCAGCCAGGCCGAAGCGGTCATTGATGTTATCCGGGCTAAGACCGACAAGGCTATGCAAATAGCGGTGCGACGCCTGCAGGGCAGCACTCACCGCCAGGTGCAGCAATTGGAAGATGAGTTGATACAAATAAACGCCCTGGTAGAAGCCAGTCTGGATTTTCCTGATGAAGTGGGCGATCCCGATTATGTTGAGTTAAGGGAAAGGCTGCAACAGATCGTAGACCAGCTGGATCATATGCTGGAGGCAGCCCGGCGGGCGGATATTTATCGTGAAGGGATTACCATAGCCATAGCAGGAAAACCCAATGTAGGCAAGTCGAGTTTGCTCAATGCCTTGTTAAGGAAAGATAAGGCGATTGTGACGGATATTCCCGGAACGACTCGTGATGTGATAGAGGACTGGCTTAATGTGAAGGGAATACCGGTGCGCATCCTGGATACAGCAGGAATTAGGGTTACCGAAGACATGGTGGAACGTATAGGGGTGGAGCGCTCCCAGGAGGTGATCCAGCAGGCAGATTTGATCATCTTTTTATTGGATGTTACCACTGGAATCACGGCTGAGGATCAGTTCATTTATGACAGCATTGCCCCTAACAAATTAATCGTACTGGTAAACAAAGAAGACTTGGATGACAAAAAGGTTACCGAAGAGGACTTAGACCAGATGCTTGGTAGTGTTCCAATTATCCGCGGCTCAGTTAAGGAAGAAATCGGCCTGAAAGAACTGGAAGACCTCATAGAAGAGTTGATTTTAGCCGGTGGTCTGGAAAGTGATGACCTGGAAATGGTAGTTAATTTGAGGCAGCAACAGTCTTTACATCAAGCAAGACAGCATGTCCAGGAGGTCTTAAGCTACATGGAAACCACTACTCTGGATTGTCTGGGAGTGGACTTGAGAGGGGCTTTGGAATCGCTGGGAGAAGTAACCGGCAAAAACCTGAAAGAAGAAGTGTTAGATCGCATATTCCACGATTTTTGTATTGGCAAATAAACAATGGGCTGGGAGGAAACAAGCAGATGATAACCTATGCAGCGGGTAGCTATCAGGTAGTGGTAATAGGAGCCGGCCACGCGGGTTGTGAAGCAGCTCTAGCATCGGCACGCATGGGCTGTTCAACCCTTTTAGTTACGCTCAGCATGGAGAATATTGCCCTAATGCCCTGCAACCCCTCCATAGGAGGACCAGCCAAGGCTCAACTGGTACGGGAAATAGATGCTCTGGGCGGTGAATTAGGGGTAAACATAGATAAGGCCAATATCCAGGTAAGGACAATAAATACCGGCAAAGGCCCGGCTGTGCAGGCCTTACGAGCACAGGCCGACAAGTATGAATATCACAAAGAAATGCTGCGTACCCTGTTGGATCAACCTAACTTGGACATATTAATGGCGGAAGTTACCCGCATAGAAACCAAGGCCGGCCGGGTAACGGGTATAGTCACCAAAACCGGTGCTCACTTTGACTGTCAGGCTATTATAGTTACTTCGGGCACTTACTTGAAGGGGCGCATTATAATCGGAGATATCATTTTTGACGGGGGCCCCGGTAATCAATTCCCCGCTACTATGTTGTCCCAAAGCCTGCAGGATCTGGGTTTGAGCTTGGGACGCTTTAAGACCGGAACCCCTCCCCGGATCAGCAAGAAATCGGTGGACTTTACCAAGATGGTCGAACAGCCAGGAGATGAACGGCCACTGCGCTTTTCCTATATAAGCCCCGTTTTTATTCGGCCTCAATTATCCTGTTGGCTAACTCACAGCACACCGCAAACCCATCAGATAGTAATGGATAACCTGGACAGAGCCCCCATGTTCACCGGCGTTATCCAGGGACTGGGGCCGCGCTACTGTCCTTCTTTTGAAGACAAGGTGGTTCGTTTTGCCCACAAGGACAGCCATCAGCTATTTGTAGAGCCGGAAGGACGGGCCACTGATGAGATGTATGTACAGGGGCTGAATACCAGTCTGCCGGAAGATGTGCAGATCCAGGTTTTGCGTAGTATCCCTGGTCTGGAAAAAGTGCGCATGATCCGAACCGGATATGCTATTGAGTATGATTATGTGCTTCCCTCCCAGCTTAAATCAACCTTGGAAACTCGTGGCATAGCGGGCCTATTTACAGCCGGCCAGATCAACGGCACCTCTGGATATGAAGAAGCTGCCGCCCAGGGGATAATAGCAGGCATCAATGCAGCCCGACAAGTTCTGGATCAGGAACCTCTCGTCCTAAAACGGAGTCAGGCCTATATCGGCGTTTTGATCGATGACCTGACTACCAAGGAAATGGATGAGCCTTATCGATTACTCACTTCCCGAGCCGAATATCGGCTACTGCTGCGTCAAGATAATGCCGATCTGCGGCTTACGGAAATTGGGCGTCAAATTGGATTGGTCAGTGAGGAGCGCTGGCGTATTTTCCAAGAAAAAACGCAACTCTTAGAAAAGGAGACCCAGCGGATGCGCGAGTATGCGGTAACACCCAGTGACAAAGTAATAGGGCCATTGCTGGTTGCCAAGGGAAGTTCCCCACTCAAGGATCGCATTTCCCTCTGGGAGCTGCTGCGCAGACCAGAGTTGGAGATAGAAGATTATCTAAAGGTAGGCCTACTAGACGAATACGACCTGGATATACTAGAACAACTGGAAATCCAAGCTAAGTATGAAGGCTATATCAACAAACAGCATGAGCAGGTCAAGCGTTTTGAGAAAATGGAAAGCAAACTGATTCCAGCGGCAATCAACTATGAAAATATACCGGGCTTATCCAATGAAGCCAAACATAAGCTGAATCAATTCCAACCATCTTCGGTAGGGCAGGCTTCGCGGATTGCTGGAGTATCACCCGCCGATGTTAATATTTTATTAATATATTTGGAAAAAGAAAGAAGGAAATAAGAGGAGGACATGGAATATATTAGTAAATACCGATCCCTGCTTATGGATGAAAACCAACGGCAAAACCTGGTTAGCCGGCGAACCCTGGAGGAAGACTTTGCCAAGCATGTTCAGGATAGCCAGGAGGTTCTGAACTATGTGGACTGGGATAACGCTAAGATAGTTGATATGGGCAGTGGTGCCGGTTTTCCAGGCCTCATTTTAGCCATGCTTTGCCCGGGTGCCCAGTTTACTCTGGTGGAGTCTGACCAAAAGAAAAGTACATTTCTAAGCAATGTGGTGCAACAGTTGAGCTTGAGTAATGTAACTGTTCTGACCCGCCGCCTGGAAGAGTTGGGTCAGGACGAATTATATAGAGAATCGTTTGATGCCGTTACTGCTCGAGCGGTGGCAGCGTTGAACGTATTGCTCGAATATGGGGTACCCTTGTTGAAAACCGGCGGTATAGGGTGGTTTTGGAAAGGCATCAAAGCGGAGGAGGAAGTGGAACAGGCGCAGAACGCCTTGCAGTTGCTCCATGCTCAAGTGGAAACTATTCACTGGTATCGGCTTATTGAAGAACGCGACCGCGCCCTGGTCAAAGTGCTAAAAAGTGAGCCAACTCCGGCAAAGTATCCGCGGCGGATAGGAGTTCCCGCAAAACGTCCCCTGTAAAGGAGGAGTTCTAGCATGGTGATCAGACAACTGGAAAAGCTATGGGGGAAGAGCCCCCAGGTGCATGTTGATGAGATCGAGATCTCTCGGATTATGCCCAGCCCTTATCAGGCGCGGCGTCAGTTTGATGAAAGAGAACTATCGGATCTAGCTCAGTCCATCGAGAACTATGGGGTCATTCAGCCCATTGTGGTTCGTCCGTTGGAGGAAGGTAAATTCCAAATCGTGGCTGGTGAACGACGCTATCGGGCAACAGCCTTGCTGGGACTACGTACTATACCAGCCATTGTCCAGAAGATGGATGATGAAAGAGCCGCGGCAGTATCTTTAATTGAGAATCTGCAAAGACGGGAGCTAAATTATTTTGAGGAGGCCATAGCCTATAGTGTGTTGATAGAAGGGTTTGGGCTGACTCAGGAAGAATTAGCCCGACGCATTGGCAAAAGCCAGTCAGCTATTGCCAATAAGTTACGCCTGTTGAAACTGCCTGAACCGGTGCGGGATCTTATTTCTCCGGAAATCATTACCGAGCGGCATGCTAGATCTTTACTAAAATTGAGTGCCCCGGAAATGCAGATGGAGATACTACGGCAGATCTATGAGCGGGAACTGAATGTTAAAGAAACCGAGGCACTGGTAGATGAACTGAGTCACAATAATATTCCCCGGGAAAGCGGCCTACGGGAAGGCGGACAAAATGTCTCCATGATCATCAAAGATGCGCGCATTTTTATCAATACCATAAAAGAGACGGTAAAAAGAGCGCGCCAAACCGGAGTAGATATAGCTATGACAGAACGCAGCGGAGAAGATGAATATGAGTTGATTATAAAAGTGCGCAAGCAAAAAAGAGGAACAGTGCTCACCTTGACCAAAGCATAAGAATCTTAAAAGGTGCTGCCAAGAAGACCAATTAATTTCGGGATAATCGAGTGGGGGCGATGCCCAAATCGCTCCGATCTCCGTTCTTATTTTCCGGATCAAGAAAGCTGGCCCCGGTTAAAAGAGGCCAGCTTTGTAATTATGAGGCTAATTATTAATTCTAGGTTCCAGGCATTTTGGTAAAAACGCCCCGCGGATCTACGACGGTACGCAGAATCTCCAGAACTTCATCTGGGGGTGCTTCGACCATAGGAATTTCATCGGGTACCAGTAGCTCAAAGCCAGTACATGCCTGAGCAATCTCTACAGTCATACCAGGATTTAGAGCCTTGATGCGCATCCTCTTGCTGACTGGTTCAAAGTCGTATACCCCTACCTGAGTTACAACAGCTATCGGTCCACCGAACAACCCGGCCTTGACCCGGCTGTCGCCACCCTCCAGATAACCGGGAGTGGTTAAGAAGTCAACCCTCTCCGGAAAGCGATCGGGGGTCTGTAAACCCACCAAGACTGATTTCTCGGTAAGTGAGCCAATATCATTACCGCCGCCGCTACCGGGCAGAATGGATTTCAAGTTCTCATAGCTGCCGATTACGGAGGTGTTAACATTACCATACATATCAATTTGGGCTCCACCCTGGAAGGCAATATCCACATAGCCCAGAGCACATTGCCCAAAGGAAACTGACATTTCCATGCTCATAGGCGTCTTGCGGAAAGTAAAGGGATCGCCTACGGACCAGGGCATATCACAACCCTCGGACGGATCTTGACCGCCACTTTCAAACACCATAGTTATGTTTTTAGCATGGGTTTTGTGGGCCAGCATGGCACCAACCATGGGAAGGCCTGTTCCAACATAGACTATTTGTCCGTCTTCAATTAGTAAAGACAGGTTGTAGGCCAACATTTCCAAAGGGTTAGCGGGTGCTACATTACTCATGATCTCCCTCCTTACTTAATCCCTTTTGGGTATTACTTCGTCGTAGTGGAAACTAATAGCTGTATCGTCAGAGATTCCTGCTGCAGCTTCAGCTAAACGACGAGCGTGATCAATAGTACGTATACCACCGCACTTTTCAACAAAATCATAGGGGTCTTTGGTATTGAAAATCCAGCGATCCGTAAACTCCAACATATTCTCCTGGGTGATGGTACCGATGCGGATCAGCCATTCCCACCACTCTCTATTCCAATAGTAATGACCTGGGCAGCAGCCTGGATAAGCGCCATAAGGGAGTTCCACCACTGCATCAACATACCAGAAGGGGATGCTGGCATTGCTGTTTTCGCGAATGGTCATTTCCGGGACGATTCTTTCGGCCGTAATAATAACTTTCCGGCAGGCCGCTGCTAACGCAACATCATTGATAGCCGGCCCTTGTATCACAGCATTACCATAACGGTCAGCCTGTTGCACATGTATGATACAAACATCTGGAAACAGTGCCGGGATCATACAGACCGGATCATC
>DBRE01000019.1:0-1486 GCA_002305535.1 Syntrophomonas sp. UBA1376 | reverse complement strand
AGCAACTGCTTGGAACCGATGCAGGGGGAACCAAGCTGGGCAGCCTTAAAGCCCTGAGCCATAGAGCCGTGACTCCAGATAGAATAAATCTCAGCGGTTTTACTCTTTATCATGCGGGCAAAGTTTTTATCATTACCACGCATTTCTACTCCCACATAGGAAAGGTGTAGCCCGGTCATACAACCGCGTGCCATGAAATATGAGGTGTTAGACATAGGGGAACCTATACCAGTGAGATTCTTTTTCTGTTGACGTACTACTTCGAAATAGGCTTGAATAGGGCTTCTTACATAGGAGAATCCGGTTTCGGCAAAAATATCGCCATCCCAGACAAACTCTGCCACCGCTTCTGACAAGGACATACGCTTGTCCCTTTTACGACGGTCTTTATTCAAGTGAAATTCGCGAGCGCCTTTATAATCAACCAAGCGCTTGAGATGGTCTTCGGTAGAATACTTCTGACCCATAAAAAAGCAACCTCCTTAATTAAAAATTTAAAGAACAAAAAAGAAGAACCGGCCAAATCACCCCCCAATGAGTTCCGGTTTCCAGTTTTTGAGTAATGAAACTAACGTTGAGCTTCATTTACAACTCCAGGTGGACTGCGATTTATGGAAATTATCCGAAAACTAAAATTACTGATTGTAATAAATATATTATAAAGGGACATAAGGAAGCTAACAACAACGAAACATAAACAAACGGGAAAAACTAAGAAAAACCGCAAAAGAGCAAGAAAAACGTGAAACAGCCGACCATGACTGTAAGAAATAGTCGGGCAACATTATGACATAACCTTCGAATAAATAGCTAGTTGCCTGGGTTGTTGTGTTTTCAAGGAGCGCTCTCAACGCATGCCAATAGTGACAAGAAATTTGTGTAATACTGCCCAAAATAGCGGAGCAATTTCGGCACCTGTTTTTAAATAGAAGGATTTAAGGGCTCACCGAGAGAAGTATTTGAAGGTTGACAGAATAGAAAGGGCGAACAAACAATGTCAAAAGTAATAGCGATGGCTAATCAAAAGGGAGGAGTGGGCAAAACCACTACGGCAATTAACCTAGCTGGTTACATAGCCCAAGCTGGACACCGGGTATTGCTGATAGATATCGATCCCCAAGGCAATGCGACCAGTGGACTAGGAGTGCAGAGAAGACGCTTGAAGTTTTGTATTTATGATATGCTTATTAATCAGCTTCCACCCCAGCAGGTTATTACCCAGACCCGCATCAAGGATCTTCATCTCATACCGGCTACTATTCAGCTGGCGGGTGCCGAAGTGGAACTGGTGGCCCAGGAGCAACGGGAATGTGCACTGCGAAGAGCCCTAGAACCGATTCGAAATAACTATGATTACATAATAATCGATTGTCCGCCATCACTGGGACTGTTGACCCTGAATGCGCTAGTAGCAGCTGACTCAGTTTTAGTACCCTTGCAGTGTGAATATTATGCCTTGGAAGGCCTTAGCCAATTAATGGACACT
>DBRE01000043.1 GCA_002305535.1 Syntrophomonas sp. UBA1376 | reverse complement strand
TGAAATTGAGGCACTGAAAGAGGCTGGCGTAATATAGGCAGTGTCTTTCTAGCACTCAGTATTACTCATTTTGAAGCAACTTTTTCTGAGGATCTGAGAGAGGAAGTGGAACCAAATGAATAATGGAAATAGTAGTGGAATTATAAAACTCGGCCCGTTAGTGCTCTTGGCCATAGGTTTATCTGTCTTTGCTATGCATTACGGGGCTTCATGTATGTTGTGGCCGGTAACCTGGGGGCGTAATGCAGGAACATCGTTGTGGCCTACCTTCGGAGGCTTCTTTATCTCCGGTGTAATCTTGCCCTTCCTGGCCTACATTGCAGTTTATAAAGGCGGAGGCCCGCTTTTTACTATAGCTGCTAGAGTAGGACCTACCTTTGGGCAAATATTTGGCGCATTTACCGTTCTAATAATGGGGCCTTTCTTCGTAATACCCCGTATGAGCGCGGCTGCTTGGGATGCGCTGGCTCAGGTATTTGGCTGGCATGGAGCCCCCTGGATCGCCATCTTTGTTTTTACCGTCACCTATTATGCGATATGTTATTGGTTTATATATAAACCAGGCCAAATCATTGATAAGATGTCCCGTATTCTGGTGCCTCTATTATTGATCTTGGAAATCGCCATCATCATTAAGGCGATAATGTCCCCTATCGGAGTTCCCGTTACCAAGATGTTTACTGAGTCGCCTTTTACCTATGGCTTCATTAATGGTTACCAGACCATGGATCTGCCGGCGGCTCTTATGTACGCCGGTATAATAATCACTGATGTCAAAAACAGGATCGATCCTATGAAACCATCAGTTGAACTTATGCAGAAATCGATTGGCTGGAACTTAATCGCCGGAGCGCTAATAGGCTTTGTATTTCTATTCTTTATTTTCCTGGGCGAATTCTACCTGGGCAACTCTTCCGGCAGTGTAATGGCTGATGTTGATTATGCTCGACTGTTCATGTCCATTGTGGTACATCATTGGGGAACAATCGGCGGTGCTGTTTTTAATATAGCTTTAGTGTTTGCCGCCATGACCACGGCTATCGGATTAACTGCCGGTGTGGGCGACTATTTTGTTGAAGCCAGCGGTAACAAATGGAAGTACACCACCATCTGTATCATCACTCTGATTGTAAGTACTCTGATCAGTGTCGGCGGACTTGCTGCCATTGTCAGATGGACCGCTCCCATACTCAATATGATTTACCCGCCTTGTATTGCTCTGGTTCTATTCACCATATTTTTACCCAAACTGCGCGGAGCTATGCGAGGCGCCTGCTGGTTTTCTTTAGGTTGGGGAGCTATCGAGGCTCTGAATGGATATTTGGGACTCATGGGATTTGAAAATGCATTGGCTGGACTGTACAGTATCGTCCCCGGTGCCACTTTAGGTTTTGGCTTTGTGGTATGGTTTATCCTGGGCGCTGTAATCGGTCATTTCTTCTTAAGCAAAGCCGATGATAATTTAGACGTTGCTGCCTAATATGTAGCTTTGATCACAGAATTTAAGGGATAGGAGGTCACATTGTCATGAGAAAAGCTCTAATACGGATTAGAATGAGTGAGCATGATGCTCATTATGGCGGAGGACTGGTAGATGGTGCTCGCATGGTGCAACTGTTTGGCGATGTTGCTACAGAGTTGATGATTATGTCCGACGGTGATGAGGGACTGTTTCGGGCGGAAAGCGTAGAATTCCTGGCACCTGTATATGCAGGTGAATATATTGAAGCAGTGGGCTGGCTTACTAGTAGAGGTAATTCATCCCGGCAACTGCAGTTGGAAGCCTGGAAGGTGATTCAACCGGTCAAAGACGCAGAGTTCCCCTCATCTTGTGAATATCTGGAGGAACCTGTTCTGGTTGCAAAAGCTACTGGCACTTGCGTAGTACCGAAACAATGCCAGAGAGGCCCTCAGTTCCCACTTGAGGAAATTTTAACCGACAATAAATAAGGTTGTAACAGCTACTAGCTCAGGGGCAAGTTTTTTTAACTTGTCCCTGAGTTTATTATCCACAGAGCTCGGGCGACTTCACCTTCTGTCGATTAATGACCCATTTTGGTGTATAATAACAGTAATTCTTCGCTGAAGGGTGGCTTGTTATGTCCGGGCACGCTACTGGTAATTNNATGTAAACCAGCAGTATAATTCCAACTCCAG
This sequence comes from Syntrophomonas sp. UBA1376, assembly GCA_002305535.1. GTDB lineage: Bacteria > Bacillota > Syntrophomonadia > Syntrophomonadales > Syntrophomonadaceae > DTU018. The sequence goes on along the minus strand of DBRE01000043.1, from coordinate 844 downwards.
CCTTCACTACTTCATTGAGAGTCTACGGGACATCTTAGATTTAGATAGTGTAGCAGTCGGGGATTTGTTTGTGACCGATGACCAGGGCATAGTAGAATATGTTCGCAGCAATAACTATTTATCTGCCGAAGAGCTCCACCCAGGAAAGATGGCTAACCAAGACCAAGGGTATGGCCAGGCAATCGCGCAATGTCTTACCAGTCTTTCTGTAGCTATGGTAATCAATGAAGATACCTATGATCATCATCTCCGCTCAATACTCAGTATAGTTATTCCCGTCTTACATAAAGATCAGCTGATAGCCTGTATAGGCTTTCTTTTAGATAAAAATGATTTACGAGTTAACGTGGATATGATTCAAGATATCATCAAGACTGCTGCCCAAGCTAGCCTACGCATGGTAGAAGCCAGGCAGACCTTAGATGAAGTTCAACTGCTCCATGAGTTTTACCGTAATCTGGATAACTCTGCGGCAGTTATATTGTTGGATCGCGATCTTAAAATAGTCCAGACAAACTATGAAACCGATATTTTCTTTGGAGTTGGAAAGGGTCAGCTGAACGGAACATTACTGAATTCCTTAGTAAGCTCTCCCTTGAACCTATCAGTCATTGAACAAAAATCCTCCTATGTTGAATACAAAACACGAGGTCGCAGGATAAAAAGCAAAACTATCTTCACTCCCTTATTAAATACAATGGGTTTTCATCTGGGTTGGCGGCTGACAATATCTCCGAGTAGTGCCAACCGCCAGATATCTACTGCTTCTCCCACCCTGTTTCAATTTGAAGATATAGTTGGGAACAACTTTCAGTTTTCACGCCTTATCAAGTTAGCTCGTTCT
>DBRE01000055.1:17057-20924 GCA_002305535.1 Syntrophomonas sp. UBA1376 | reverse complement strand
TGATCCATATCCTCAGTGTGTTGTTAGTTATCGTTAATGCCATTCGTCTCTTGCGCTATAAGGAGTAATTGGGTTAGTCTTAACCCAAGAGGTGATATAGTGCAAGAAAAATGTTGTGCCACCAGCGGTTGCCAGTGCCATTCCAGCCGGACTTGCATGAGTAAGGTGCCGATTTTCACCAGCCTTAATCAGGAGGAGATAGATCAGATTGCTGCCATCATAACCGATAAAGAATACAAGAAAGGCGAAAGCATTTATGCGTACGGTGACACCGGCAAATCTTTGTATGTGATAAATGAGGGCAAGGTTAAGATATTTAGAATGTCCGAAGCAGGCAGAGAGCAGATCATCAGAATTTTGCATCCCGGTGATTTTATGGGCGAGCTTTCCTTGTTTGCCGATTCAGCTGTAAACGAAGGTGCCGAAGCCCTTGAGCCTACCGCCATATGCGTCATTGATGGCCATAAACTCAACCAGATCATGAATGATGTGCCCAGTATTGCCGTCAAGGTAATAGAGGAATTAAGTAAAAGGTTGTTAAATGCCGAGAACCTGATCGAATCCTTGGGTCTGCATGATGTGGAACAGAGAATCGCTGATACTATGCTCAGAATGTCGGCTGGCCAGGAAGAGATAATCCTATCTATTACCAAGAAAGACCTGGCGGCTCACATGGGTATGAGCCATGAAACCCTGAGCCGCAAACTAGCCCAGTTTCAGGAAATGGGCTGGATAAAACTGGAGGGTCGCAAAAAGATTCAGATCTTGGATAGAAAAAGCCTGCAGACCATCGCCGGATTATAAATAATGTTGCCAGTTTGAAGTCTCTAACCGCGCTAAAGCGCGGTTTTATTATTTTTGAGTGATTGGCGTGTCAGCTATTCAATGTACTAATCCCAAAGAGTGAACAGTATATTTATTACAGCACAAAGAATAAATCGGTTGGCAATGCTGACAGTCTTTTCTGTTGCTACGGGGAAAGATCCTTCGCTCGTCCCTCTCTCAGGTCAACCATCATAATAGTCGAGCCGGATCTTGATACTTACGGAGACACGACGTTTGCTTCGGTGGTGGTCATTAATGCTGTACCCTGGAGGGCACCCCCATGCTCCCTTTGGTCGCAATTAATGTTGCTAGTACGGCATGACAACCCTTTGAGAAGAAAATTAATGTTACGAGTATTAGTTGAAAAGTCGAACTGAAAGATCAGCAAAGGGCAACAGCATTCTTGCAAATATATTGGGTATGTATAAATGGGGGAGGCGGAAATGCTTTACAATTATCCCGCTACCTGTTATAAGTTAAAATAAGGAAATTGGCCGGCTGGACGGTCGATAAATGGATTATGGATTAGGAGAAATGAATTTGAACAACAAAGATACAAGCACAGCAGGGAACACTCGCCAGGTCATTCTACAAACAGCCAATCGATTGATGATGGATCAGGGCATCAACAATACTAGCCTGAATGATATTGCCAGAGAAGCCGGTATCAGCAAGGGTACTCTGCATTATTATTACCCTTCCAAAGATGATCTTATCTATGATATTGCTCAGCAACACTTTTCGGTAGTAAAGAGCAGTGTTCTCAGGTGGAACGAAAATGTCAGAGGGCGGACCAGCTTTGCAGAGATTTTAAGAGTAGTGTTGAGTTCCTTTTTAGAAGCTGACACCCGCAACAAGCTCCATTTGTATCTGCTGCAGGAAGCCGTAGTTTATAACGAGCATATTCGCCAGCGTTTTCAGGAGAGTTACCAGGAATGGCGCACTCTCTTAAAGGAAGAGTTGGATTTACAGTCAGAAGTGCTAGGGTTTAACGAAAGTGAGACCCGGGCCTTATCATTTATAATAGTGGCTATTATTGACGGACTGCTTATTCAGCGTATTGTTGGGGGAGATATCATTCCTCTGGATGACATAGTTGAATTTTTGGATCGCTGACCCCGAGTCGATTTTGTTTACAAAATGTCGACCGACCGACCGGACGCCAAAAGGAGGAGAGGAATTAACCGGTAATTCAAGATCAAAACTGTGATAAGGGAGGAATAATTCATGGCGGATATCATGGAATACCAGTTGTTTATTGACGGAAAATGGACTCCTGGTTCTTCGGGGGAGTTCATGGAAGTTATTAATCCAGCTAACCAAGAAGTGGTAGCGAGAGTGCCCCGCGGCAACCAGGAAGATGTGGATAAGGCGCTGGCCAGTGCCAGGAATGCCTTTGAGTCAGGAGTCTGGTCTGGGAAATCCGTTGAGGAAAGAGCCCAAGTACTTATGACTGCCTCTATGATGGCAGTAGCCCAAAAAGAAAGGCTGGGCTACCTGGAGGCATTGACTTCCGGTGCCACTATCAGGCGCACCACCACCGTGGATATAGCTGAAGTAGCTGCCACCCTGTTGCTCACAGCGATGACGGCCCAAGAACTCCCTCGAGTGGAGCACACCCTATTCTCACCACCCTGGGTAGCCCCCATGCACACTTACTGGAAACGGGAACCCATTGGAGTATGCGCTGGTATTACTCCGTGGAACTTCCCGTTGATCCTCGCTATATTTAAGATCGCCCCTGCTTTGATGATGGGTAACAGTCTGGTAATGAAACCAGCCAGTATTACCCCCGTGACTACGCTGGAGTTAGCCAAACTGCTCAGCGATGCAGGCGTTCCTCCCGGAGTTTTCAATGTCATATCTGGCCCGGGTTCGTCAGCTGGTAATTATATGGCCCAGCACCCCGAGGTCGATAAAATAGCTTTTACTGGTTCTACCGAAGTTGGCCGTCATATAGCCCATTTGGCAGCTGACAGCATTAAGCGAGTGACTCTGGAACTCGGTGGGAAGTCGCCCATCATTGTTTTGGATGATGCAGATATGGAAGTAGCCGCCAATATGTGTCTGCTGGCTTTCCTTTTCCATTCCGGGCAGGTTTGTGAATCAGGCACCAGGCTATTTGTTCCGCGCCACATGCAGGATGAACTGGTGGAGCGCATGATAGAAAAGATCAAGAAGATGGTCATCGGTGACCAGATGGATATGGAAACGGATCTAGGCCCCATAGCCAGTGAAGACCAGCTGCAAACCATTATGCATTATGTCCAAGTCGGCAAGGACGAAGGAGCTGAACTGGCTTATGGCGGCAATCGTTTAACTGACGGCATATATGAAAAGGGATTCTTCTTCGAACCGACTATTTTTATAAACTGCCATAATCAAATGGCTCAGGTAAGAGAAGAAATATTTGGACCGGTTCAATGCGTAATTCCCTATGATGATGAAGAAGAAGCCATCGCCATGGCGAATGACAGCCATTACGGTCTGGGCGGAGGCGTATGTAGCACCAATGCCAGCCGGGCTCAGAGAGTTGCCTCCAAGATGCGTACTGGCACAGTTTGGATAAACACCTGGCACGTACTCAGACCGGACGCCCCCTTTGGAGGTTATAAACAGAGTGGTTATGGAAGAGAATGTTCTTATCATTCACTCTTAGCCTATAGTGAAGTAAAACACGTGTGTCAGGATTTGACCCCGGAAGGAAATGAAAAACTGCTCAATCTATTGATCGGTTCGAATAAATAGGGACAGGAGGGTAATAAAGATGTCAATACCAAAATATTTTGTTTGGGATTACCGTGGCCAGATCGAAGTCGGTTCAGGTTGCCGTACCTTCGTACCCCAGCGTTTCGAAGCAATGGGTTGTAAACGTATTGGCCTGATCACAGATGCAGGGTTGGTCAAGGCTGGTATTATAGATCAGGTGACAGAGATATTTGAGGTGCAGGGTCAACCCCCCATAGTTGGTATCTATGACGAGGTTGAACCGGATGCGGTAATGAGAGTCATCAATGACTGTGCGCGCTGGTGCCGGGAAAA
>DBRE01000055.1:948-16975 GCA_002305535.1 Syntrophomonas sp. UBA1376 | reverse complement strand
GGAACTGGTTCCGAGTCCTCTCCCATAGCAGTAATCTACAATGAGGAACAAAAGGTCAAGGGCGATCTGTTGCACCCATATCTGCCGGCTGATTACGCATTTCTTGACCCGGATTTCACAGTAGGATTGCCACCTAAAATGACGGCCGATACTGGATTTGATGCACTGTCCCATGCCATCGAAGCCATCAGTTCTCCGGGTGCCAATTGTATGATCGATGGCCTGGCTGTTCAGGCCATCAAGTTGATCCGTAAGTATCTACCCATAGCGGTGGAAAATGGTACTGATCTGGAGGCCCGTACCAAGATGTTGGTAGCTAGTAATATGGCCATTATGGCTTTTGCCATGTCGGGATTATTCTATCCTATCCATAATGTAGCTCACGCTGCTGGCGGTCAACTGCGTATCCCTCATGGGGAAGCCAATGCCGTGCTGATACCAATCCTGATGGATCACTACCCCAAACACTATCTACCCAGTGCTGAAGTAATGGCTGATGCCTTCGGGATCGTTCCAAGCGGCCAAAGCCCTGAGGAGTTAGTAGAAGCCTGTGCTGAGCAGGTGCGGGAATTGCAGAAGCAATGCCGGGTAGGATCCAAGTTTACTCAATCACTGGATGAACAGAGCGCCGAGTTGATGTTCTGGGCGGTGAAAATGGATCCGGCAGGTATCTTCTATCCCTTACCAGACCCAACCATAAGGGATATCATCCAGAGTAGTTTTAATTAAACCTATTTTGGTAACCTTATCATCTGCTGCGGGGGTCACCGCGGAGCAGTTGATTGAGAGTTTTGCATAATCATTAGTAATTAATAGAATGTCATGAGCGGTAGCGAAGGATCTACGGCATTTATAAGACTCTTCGCTATCGCTCAGAGTGACAATATTGAGGGATTTATTGAATTATGCAAAATCCTCGATTAGTATAATGGTATTGTTCAGTAATTTTGTCTGGGTTCTTACTACCCTCAAGAGAAACTGATCTGATGGTTTCACAAATTTTTCCGATTGGAGTGTCAAATGTACAGGATCATTGCCAAGGAGGAACTGGCTGCCAAGATCAAGCTGTTTAAGGTCGAAGCACCTCAAATAGCGAGAAAAGCACGCCCCGGACAGTTTATCATACTGCGCATAGATGAAAATGGGGAGAGAATTCCGCTCACCATAGCTGATTATGATGCTGATCAGGGCACTATCACCATTATATTCCAAGAAGTAGGCAAAACCACCGATTTGCTTGGAAAATTGAATGTAGGTGATCATATACTCGATTTTGTAGGGCCCTTGGGATGTGCCTCCGAGATTGAAAAAGTTGGTACAGTAGTTTGTGTGGGTGGTGGAGTAGGAATAGCCCCGATTTACCCAATCGCAAGAGGTTTATCAGAAGCGGGCAATACGGTGATATCCATTATTGGTGCACGCTCTAGGGACATGCTGTTTTGGGAAGAAGAGATGCGACAAATTAGTTCCGAATTATACATTGCGACCGATGATGGTACTGCGGGGAAGAAGGGATTTGTAACCGAAGTGCTCCAAGACGTACTTGCCCGTGAAAAGGTGGACAAGGTACTGGCTATTGGCCCAGTAGTAATGATGCAAGCAGTAGCCNNGGAATGTGTGGAGCTTGCAGATTGGAAGCCGACGGCGAGACCAAGTTTGCCTGCGTTGACGGCCCTGAGTTTGACGGTCACACCGTCAATTGGGAATTAGTACTGCAGCGTTCCAAGATGTTCTTAAATGAAGAAGCTATAGCCCTTCAAACTGTAAAGGAGGGAGGGTGCACATGTCAGAGCCAAAACGAAAAATAATACCCAATAAACACCCCATGCCCCAACAGGAAGCCCAACTGCGCAGCAAAAATTTTGAGGAAGTGGCTCTGGGTTATGATGAGGAAACAGCTGTAGCCGAGGCCGAACGTTGCATCCAATGTAAAAATAGCAACTGTATGGAAGGTTGTCCAGTTGACATCAACATTCCTGGTTTTATTAAAAAGATCACCGAGCGTGATTACGCAGGAGCCATTGACATAATAAAGGAAAAAAACAATTTTCCAGCCATATGTGGCCGGGTATGTCCCCAGGAAAACCAGTGTGAAAANNTGTACCCTGGGGAAGAAAAATGAACCTGTCGCTATCGGAAGACTGGAACGTTTTGTAGCCGATTGGGAACTGGGCCAGGGTGTAACAACGGTTCGGCTGGCTCCCCGCAACGGTAAAAAAGTAGCTGTGGTAGGCTCTGGCCCATCGGGATTGACCTGTGCTGCTAACTTGGCTACTTTAGGCTATGAGGTCACTATCATGGAAGCATTACACACCCCCGGTGGAGTTTTGGTATATGGTATTCCCGAATTCCGCTTACCCAAAGATATTGTAGCCAGAGAAATACAAAACATCTGTGATTTAGGTGTGAAAATTGAATGCAACCATGTAGTGGGGAAACTTAGTAGTATCGATGAATTGTTGGAAAACGGCTTTGATGCAGTATATATTGGCACCGGAGCAGGTTTGCCATTATTTATGAATGTTCCTGGAGAAAACTTAAACGGCATTTATTCAGCCAATGAATTTCTCACTCGCAATAACCTGATGAAAGCTTACCTTTTTCCGGAATATCTCACCCCTCTTAGTATAGGGGATCGGGTAGCTGTGATAGGTGGAGGAAACGTAGCCATGGATGCAGCGCGTACTTCTTTGCGCTTGGGGGCAGAGGCCCATATTGTTTATCGCCGTACCATGGAAGAGCTGCCTGCTCGTGCTGAAGAAGTAGAACATGCTCAAGAAGAAGGAGTTATATTTGACCTCCTCACTAGTCCCATAGAATTCAAAGGTAATGAAGAAGGACGCGTCACCTCTATGATCTGTCAGCGCTATGAACTGGGAGAACCTGATGAATCAGGTCGGAGAAGACCTGTACCCATAAAAGGTGATGTGTTCGAGATGAAAGTAGATACCGTAATTATATCCATTGGGCAAGGCCCGAACCCCCTTGTGCAACAGACTACACCTGATCTGGAAACTAATAAATGGGGGAACATTGTCACCGATGAAGAGGGGCGTTGCTCCAAAGCCGGTGTATTTGCCGGTGGCGATATAGTGACTGGTGCAGCTACGGTCATTTTGGCTATGGGTGCTGGCAAGAAAGCCGCCCGCGCTATACACGAGTATTTACAGAGTAAATAGAATGCAAACGGATGCGTAAGGGGCGACAACCCTGTCGCCCCCCACTTTATACTACACAATCCCCCATTACTTATTCATAGAGTTCTTCGATTTCTTTGGCGTAATTGGCGAAGACTACCCGGTTTTTGATTTTGAGAGTGGGGGTCAGCTCGCCCCGCTCTTCGGTAAACTTGCGGGGAATGATCTTGAATCGCTTGATGGCAGCGTAATCGGCTAGATCTTCATTGACCCGCTTAATGGCTTCGTCCACCAGTTTATAAGTTTCGGGGTGGTAAGCCAAATCCTCACCCACTTCCACGCAGGTCTCCATCCCGTTGATGGTAGCGTAGACCAGTTTTGATTCATCAAAAGCGATGTTTTTCTGGCGGAATAACTGCATGATGTTGTCATAGCTGGGTACAATCAGGGCGCTGATGTATTTACGGTTGTCACCTAAAACCAGGATCTGCTCCACCACTGGGTTGTTGGTAAACTTCATCTCAATATAGGCCGGGGATACGTTTTTACCGGTATCCAATACGATGATGGCTTTCTTGCGATCGATGATGCGCAGGAAGCCGTGGTCGATTTCACCGATGTCACCAGTTCTGAACCAACCGTCCTTGGTGAAGCTGACAGCGGTGTCCTCAGGATTGTTGTAATATTCCTTGATCACGCTGTCGCCCCGTACCAGGATCTCATTGTCATCGGGATCCAGCATTACTTCGGTGTTGGAGCCGGCCATCTGAGGCCCTTCCCAGCCGATGCGCACACAGCGGGCCTGAACCATGTTGATGCCGGAGGATGTTTCGGTGAGGCCCCAGCCATCCAAGAGGGGAAAATTCATGCCCCAGTAGTTTTTCTGCAGATCGGCAGGCAAAAGGGCACCGCCGGAATAAGCTTTATTGACGCGTCCGCCGAATACGCCGCGGATCACAGAGAACACTTCTTTATCGGCTCTTAGAAACTCTTCCTTTAAGGTTTCGTCCAGATAAAGGGTAGGGTCGGTGGTCAAATCGATGACACCATTTTCATCGATGCGGGTCTCCAGTACTTTGCGCCCAATGTTGATGGCCCATTCGAATTTGTTCTTACCTTCCGGGGTGGAGCATAAGGCTGCAGCCACTCCATTCCAGATACGATCCCAAAGCCGAGCGACCAACATGACAAAGGTGGGCTTGATTTCCTGGAAGTCCTGCAGGATGGTGCGAGGCCCCTGAGCATAACCGATCAGGCCGCCATAGGATATGCAGGCGCTGTGGTTGTCGATGCGGTTCCAGTTGTGGCTGGTGGGCAAGATGGAAAAGACCACATCATCGTAAGTAAACGGAGTGCCACCCCAGTATGCCACCTGGCTGACTCCCAGGGTGGAGCTCAAAACGTTTTTGTGGGTGAGGGGGCAGCCCTTCTGCTGGCCGGTGGTGCCAGAGGTATAAAGAATCGTGCATAGGTCGTCCTGGGTCAGGGATTGCCAGCGGGCGGTGTAAGCTTTAGGGTTCTTGGCTTTGTATGTTTCGCCTAGATCCCAGAGTTGTTGCATGGTGAGCACGTTTTCCTTGTCGCTGGTGTAATCATTGTCGAAGATGATGATGTGTTTCACCTGGGGCAGATCATCCCAGACTTTCAGGATCTTTTCCAGTAAATCCTGATTCTGGACACAGATGCACTTGACGCCGCTGTGGTTGGTAGTGTAGATGATGGTTTCGCTGGTGTCGTCGGGATAAAGGGTATTCACCGAGCAACCGGCTGCTCGTCCGCCGTAATCGCACCAGTCCCAGATGGGATTGGTGGGTGCCATGATGGAAATACGAACTCCTTTTTCCAGCCCCAGGGCCATGAACCCCTGGCCAAAGTTCTCCACCCTTTCTGCAAATTCCCGATAGGTGAGGGTCTCATAACGATCGCCGATTTTATACTTTTGCGCTGGACGATGTCCGCAATACTTCACAGTGTTGTAGAACATGTGAACGGTGCTGGGAACGTCGCGCATGAAATTATGAAGCAAATCGTTGGGTGGCCCCCGGTAAACGTAGGTCTCCGGCGCTTTGATCGCCATATTCCTCTCCCCCTATAATTTAGTATTTAATATTAATTAATCCAACAAATTCCTGTATAAAGTGAGGAGAGAGGGGAGGCGAATTCCCGGCAGCAAGGAAAAGGGGGCGATACTCATATCATCCCCCCTGTTCTTCTAATAAAGGTAGGTCAAAATAATTTCTTTTGATTGCTCCACCCAATAAACGTCAAACCCCAGATTTTCGGTTATAAATCGCAAAGGCAGCATGATGCGCCCATTATTGATCAGGGGAGTCAACTGGGCGTTGGAGGGATCGATAGAAAAGCGCTCTCCGTTGATCCGAGCCGTGTTGCGTCCCACCCATAATTCCATCACCTCTCCATCATAGGATATGGTCGCTTTCTTTTGGTAATCATTCCAGTCGACCTCGGCTCCGATGGCTTCAGCCAGGAATCTGATGGGAACCAAGGTGCGTCCCTGGCTAATAAAAGGAGCCGTATCCATATTCTTGAGGGCTTGGTTCACAGAGTGTTTTTTGTTGCCCACCTGCAACTTGATGACCACTGATTGGTTGTCATAATAATACTCGTCAGATGACCACCAATCGTCATCTGATTTAGCATAATAACTTGCTGTAGACACCGTGATTTCGTCAGAATAATCAGAATCTCCCAAGAGATGATACGCCTGTACCCGATAATGATAGCGTGTATATCTATTCAATCCGGAATCGGTGAAGGTTCTAGTCCGAAAGCCTACGTTGGCAACTGTTACCCACGAACCGCTGTTGCTGCGTCGTTCGACACGGTAACCTAGAGCGGGGAAATCGCCCTGATCCCAAGTCAGATTGATTTTGGAATAAGAAAGAACCGTGGCTTCAAGATTAGTAGGAGCATCACCTCTCCGATAGGCTGATGGTTTTTTATTAGACCGATCCCTGAATTCATGATCATCTGTATAAACGCGGGCTTGGTTGGAAGGTGGGGACGATTGCCCGTCTCTCCATGCTCGAATCCGGTAGGTATAAGAAGTATTTAGTGAAACCGAATCATCGGTATACCTGGTAACATTATCTCCTACAGTGGCAATTTTGCGGAAAGAACGATCAGAGGTCTTGCGTTCTATGGATATAGCTGTGGCTTGGTTGCGGGGATTCTTCCATGTCAATCGCACTCCTTCGCTATAATTAACGGCCTTTAAGTCATAAGGAGCCTCCAATTCCCCGCGAGAAATATCCAGACTACATTCCTTCTCCCATACCCGGCAGGCTATGCCTTCGTACTGGACACCCTGATGAAGTTTTGTGATCCAGGTATCCTGGAGGTCGGTGGAGTATCCATGCCAGTGATAAGCAGATGGGCAGTACCATCGATACAGAGGAACCGTCCCGGCCAAACTGCTATCCTTATCCATTACATAACCTGCTGTTCCTTCCAAACTCCATCCGCTTTTGCCAACATAATCGTCAACTTCGTTCTGACTAGTGGTGTACAAATACTCATGGAAGACTGTCCCTTGGTAGTCGCCAGTATACTTTAAACGGTAAAAAGGCAGCATACCATCAGGCTGAGCGATTTCTGGATCCACAATATAACAGGCTACTCCCATATCCGCATAACCATGATCTCTGATCATCTCTTTTTTCTCGGCCAGGTCGGTGGTATAGAACTCTCCCCCTCTTACTTTTGACAGGTGGAAAAGGGGTTTGGTCACAATACTTTCCGCCTGAACTGCCTCACTCGGAAAGAATGCCCCTAGCATGATAAATGTTATGGCTAGCAAACCCAGTGATACTTTTCTTATCACCTTGATCCCTCCTTCATTGATGGCCTTGGCTACGTAGAGGGCGACGACCCTGTCGCCCCTACAACATGCGAATACACGCAAGTCAGGGGATCGTCCCCTGACTTGCGTCATTCAACTAGCGCTCCCACTTGCACCATTATTATTCTATGTTGGGACAATCATCTTAATGAGCAGCCAGCGAAATTTTCGGCGTAAGCCATGTTGTCTTTAGTGGTAGATGTTTTTCACCATATCAATTTGCTTTTTCGTACTAATCATAAGGAACCAAGAATATAGTCTATTATCACTAAGACAAGCCTAAGAATAACCATTCATTGGGAGAGCAAACATGCGCAGTATAGGGTGGTTGACTCCGTTACTGATATTTTCTGTTTTTTGGACGGCTGGTTGCGGAGAAGAACCTGCCCCCGAATTGTTCTCAGCCGGTTACGTACGCCAGAGAGAAGTGGAAGTCTATTCAGGAATTATTGGCACCGTAACCAAGGTTTGCTGTGAACAGGGCAGTGAAATCGAGGAAGGTCAAGTCCTGGTCGAAACTGATGATACCCACCTACGGTTAGCCTTGGATGCAGCCTCATCGCGCCGCAAACGAATTGCAGCTCAAATAGAAAAAAGTAGAAGCGAAGCTCAGCCGATGTCATTAGTCACTGATCCGGTGGAACTGGAAAGAGATAGGGCGGTGCTGGAAATGGCCCAGATCGGGCTGGAACAGACCCGGGATGCGTTGGATCAGAAGGCGGAGATGGCCCGGGCTGGGTTGATCCCCTTGGATTCTGTGCCCGGTGCTACAGATGACATTAATAGGGCTCGATCTATGCTGGATGAGACCCTGGATGTCACCCAGGAAGCCGAACAGAAACTCAATGAAGCTAACCAATCTTCTGAGGAAGCCTTGAAGGTATTGGAAAGTGAGCTGGCAGAAAGCACTATTGCTGAAAAAATGGCCAGCCAGCGGCTGAAACAGGCCAAGATTCTAGCACCGGTTAGTGGCGAGATCAGTGAACGGCATATAGAAATCGGTGAGGTCATTTTTCCGGAAAGAGCCTTGTTTACGATCTGTGTTCCCGAAGAAAAGTGGATCGATGCCTACATAAAGGAAAGTGGTTTAGCCCAGATCCAGAAGGGAAGCAAGGTTAGCATCAAATGCCCGGAAGCTTTTCCTGATCGAAATTTTACCGGAACCATCATTTGGATCTCCAACAAAGCGGAGTTTTCGCCAAAATCGCTGCAAGAGGGCTCGCCAGATAGCAATTTGGTTTTCCCCATAAAAATAGATCTGCCGCCGGATACCCCTTTACGCGCTGGGATGTCGGTGAAGATCAGCTTAACGGAGGATAAAAGTGACAGAAGTGATTAAGGTAGAGAACCTAACTCTTCGCTATGGAAACTATACAGCGGTCAATAATATTTCTTTTACCGTACCCAAGGGTATAATTTTTGGCTATTTGGGCCCCAATGGATCCGGAAAAACCAGTACTATACGAATGCTGTGCGGTATTCGGCCTCCTACAAGCGGAAGTGCCTATATTTTAGGTTACAATATCGCCACCCATAAGCAAATGGTCAAGCAAAATATCGGCTACATGTCTCAGAAGTTTAGCCTTTATGAAGATTTGACCGTTAATGAAAATCTGTCCTTTTTTGCCCGGATCTACTCCCTAAGCCCGAAAGAGGAAAACTGCCGCAAACAGGAGATGATCAAATTCGGACAGTTGGAAGGCCGCGAAAAGGTTCTAGCCGGCAATCTGTCGGGCGGGCTCAAACAGCGTTTGGCCTTGGGGTGCGCACTGATTCACAGACCCAAACTACTATATCTGGATGAGCCTACTGCCGGGGTGGATCCCCTTTCACGCAAGGTCTTCTGGGATATAATCAAACACCTCACCACCCAGGGGGTAACCATATTTCTAACCACTCATTACATGGATGAGGCCGATGGGTGTGATCTGCTGGCTTTTATGTATCGGGGCAATATGGAAGCGTTTGGTCCCCCGGCTGAGCTCAAGCAGCAAAAGGACGCCGGAAGCCTGGAAGCCCTCTTTATTAAGCTGGTGGAGGAAAGAGAGCGGAAAGGATAGGATCAATAAATGTCCCTGCGCCGTTTGAACGCTATTGCTATCAAGGAATTCATCGAGTTTGGGCGAGACAGGCTCAGTGTAGCCCTGGCCTTTGGTTTGCCCGTTTTCCTGCTGGTGATCATTGGCTATGCCGCTACATTTGATGTAGACCACTTAAGGATGGCCGTCTGCGATATGAGTTGTACCGATGAGTCTCGCCAGCTGATAGCTTTTTTCGAGCAAAGCGAGTATTTCATTCCGGTTTATTATACGGGCAGCTATGCTGAAGTAGTCCATCTGATCGACTGCGGAAAGGCCCGGGTAGGAATGATCATCGAGCCAGGCTATTCTGAAAATCTGCATAGCGGCAAATCAGCCCAGGTTCATTTTCTCATTGACGGTCAGGATCCAGTTATTGCCAAAACCGCCCTGAGCACTTGTCAGGTTCTGGCCATCGCCCGCTCAGTTCAGATCAACTATGATCGCCTGGGGAAAACGATCAGTAGCGGCATCGGCCCCTTCGGCGCCGCTTATGTTGATCTGCGGCCCCAGCTTCTCTATAACCCGGAGGGCAAAAGCAGTAACCTATTTATCCCCGGTCTGATCGGCTTGATACTGCAGAATATCCTGACCATGCTTACTTCCTTTGCCATGCTGCGGGAGACGGAAAGAGGCAACTTTGAACAACTTCTTATTACACCGGTCAAGCCCCTGGAAATGGTGCTGGGCAAGCTGATCCCTTATTTGTTTATTGGTATGGGCGAATATCTGCTGGTTTTGCTGGTGGGAGTATACTGGTTTGAGGCCAAAATGGTCGGTGATATGGTCACCATGTTTGTCATGTGTTTCTTCTTCATATTGGGCTCAGTAGGTCTGGGGTTGTTGGTATCTACCATCGCTAAGACTCAATTGCAGGCCATCGAAATAGTGGTATGCATACTGCTGCCCAGTCTGGTTTTATCGGGATTTGTTTTTCCGCGAGACGCCCAACCAGGGTGGATCTCCTTTATGGGTTCTGCCCTACCGGTAACCTATTTTATTGAAATAAATCGAGGAATCATGGTGAAAGGAATAGGGTACGCGGAACTGGTAAGAGAAATTGCCATACTGGCTGCCCAGAGCCTGGTCATCGTTCTGCTGGCTACGCTGCGCTTAAGAAAGCAGTTTTGATTTTTGTAGGAGTGTAGGGCTTATAAAATTCACTTTCTCTCAATACCAGCAATTTGCCTCTGTCACAAGTGATTACCTAATCCCCCTACAGCCCAAAAGCTGCCCAAAAGCAGATTGATGAGGACATAAATATCAGCAACGTACCCGAAAGAGGATTCCAATTGTGGGAATTTTTAGTTAATTACCATCATATGATGACAATGGGCATGGGGCTGCCCAAAAAAATGTTTTGAGGAGGAGTTGTATTGGGAAGCTTAAATGTTAACCGTAAATTATTCAAAAGAAGTGCTGGTATTTCCCTTGTTGCCCTGGTAGCGCTAATTACACTTCTGGTAGCCACCGGGACAGTGTTTGCGGCTGCCCCCATCGCCGGGGTAGGAGGCTTTGTCATTGAAGCAGGAACAATAAACGGCAGTGACTTTGAACTGATTCCGGCGCTCACCAGCACTAACACAGGGGACGCCCATGCCGTTTCACAGACCAGTATCCCGAACGATTACCAGACAGTATACCCCGCCGCTCAGGTTTGGCTTGGCGATGTTTCTATTGACGGCCTGAATCTCTGGAAAAATATCAGCTTGGAAGCTATTGCTCATCTCTTTGATATTCCTAATGTAAGTTATGTCCAAGTGATAATCGAAGCTGCTGACGGCGTAGCGGGAGAGAATCTGACCATGAATGCCACAGATATTGCTGCTGATAATGCTACATTTGGCAATATGGTCATGATGGAAAACCTGCCTACCGAGCATCCTAACAAATTAACTTTTATGCAGACCAGTGCTCAAACTACGGACGTATTTGGTGATGAGATCAACACCGGGGTACAGATCGGTATGTCTGCTGACACCATGGTAATGACAAACGGTATCATCAATACCCACTATATGGCAGCTGAGCACATGAGCATTCCCGGCATGACTCTGCAGCTGCATCTTTATGATGCCAGCAACACCAGAATCATGCCCCCGTTCCAAAACAGCTTCGCACCCTGGGATTAAAGTACTTATAAGGGGGGGCAGCCCCACCCCCCTTTCCCTGTTGAGATAATTATCAGCGAAATTCTACAGTGGAGGTGATCTGATTTGACCAAAAGCAGACCCGGAGTGAAAGAATATTCCTTTTTGGGATTGCTGCTGGGGACGATGGCAGCCATTAAGCTGTTTCTTTATGTTGGACCATGGGTGTTGATAATTCCCTTGGCAACCGCTGTATTAGGCGGCATAACCGTGCGATGGATCCAACCCCTTCCCGATGAGGTCAAACATAAGATCCAGTATTACATAATAGGAGTAATTGTAGGGGCTATGATGGGCTTTTCCCTATTTGAAACAGATTGGCTAGGTATACCGGTGGGACTGGCTATTGGGGTGGGTTTTTACCGGTGGGTAGTCTCCCCCTGGGTAGCCCGGTTAAAAGAGCGGGATAAATACTTGTCATTTCCCGGAGAAGCCTTTTGGGTTCCGCTCTTTTCATTCATTGGAGTCATATTAGGGGTATCTGCCTTTGATCGTATCACAGCTGCCTTTCCTCAGATTCCCGCATGGTTAACGCCAGAAATATGGATCCTGCTGATCCTTTTGGGCAGCTTGTTATCATTCCCTCTAGGAATAATGGTCGCTGCCAACCGTTACCGCCCGGTCATCGGAGGAACTTTTATTCTTATCGCCGGTGCTTTGGTAACCTGGGTCGGTATCAACATCGCCCCTATACTCTTCATGCCTAGAAGCGGACTGTATTGGATGGGCATGATTGTGGGACTGGCCATATGTGCGGTCGCATTTCTTTCCTTATCCTTTGCCGAGAACCACATGACCCTGGGGATAACAGCCATAATTTTGTCTATTGTGAGCTTTCTGGGAGCAGCAGGAGGCATGTTTATAGGTGGAATACTGGGCATATTAGGTGGTTCTATGGTTCTAGCCTGGGAAAAGGTAGCTTTGCCGCAAACGGAAGAAGAACCTGAGGAGCCGGATGACAAATTTATTGAACCGCCAGGTGATTCTGATCTGGTGGTAAGCTAAATAACCATAAGGAGGAATGGAATTGACAGGACGATGTAAAACACTGTTTGCCTGGGGAGTAATCGCTGTGGCAGGTTTGATCTATCTGGCCAGTTTGCTGCCGGTGGTTGCTGCTATGGAAGAAGGAGGTGTTGTTGTCTCCGATCAACTTCCTTCCTCAGCTAGGGACACGTTTAGCATGATCATGGATGGGACAGGCGAACCCCAAGCGGATACTGCAACTACCGATACGGAAATAAGTAGGCCGGAAGGTGATGCAGGGTTAGGCACACAATTTTCTACTACCCCAGCAACTGCCCCACCTGAGGAAACGGCTGTCACCCAAGCATCAGCTGCAGGCACTGAGACAAACCAAGATCCGGGAGACGCACAACCATTAAACTTAGGAGACGCAACACCAGCTGAGTCAGGAGAAACAACCTCCACAGACTCAGGTGAAGCTTTAGCAGAGTCGGAAGTAACAACGCCCACAGACTCAGGAGATACAACGCCAACCGAGCCAGGGGACTCTATGCCTACTGAACCAGATGAGGCAGAACCAGCCGAAACTGATCCAACTAAGGAATTGGATCCAGCTGATCCTGAGAAAGAAGTAATTGAGCCAGAAGAACCGACACTGGAAGAACTCCTGGCAAGTTTTATTGAAACCCGGCTGGGCCTGGTATTATATGGATCAACTGGTTTCCCCATCACTGATGTTGACGCCACTGGGGAATTTGTATTTCATATCTCGGCTATTATTGGGAGCAATTTTAGTGCGACCAAAGGACGCTCAATCCCTAGCGGGTTTTCAGCACTTACCACTTATGGTAATGGGACAATTAATGGGTTAGAACTATTTAAGAATATGAGGCATGATCCGCATTATGGTGATTGTCATATAGCCATGTCGGCCGATGGATCAGTATCATTCAATAACCTGACGATGGAAGTGACCGAGCTATATAGTCATCAACTGCACGGGGTTAGACTTTTCCCGCTGGTAGACTTCTGGACCACTAACCCGGGTGAGGATCTTCCCCTGGGGGAGGATGAGGAACCCCTTCCTTTGGATGTCCCATTTTATGGGGATGACTTCAAGGTAACGATAATAAAGATGACTGCGGATCATATAGAAATTCCGAATTTCTCCATAAGCGTTGCACCAGGGAAAAAGCAGTTGGAGAGTTAGATATTTTCCCATGAGGGCGGTTGATGTTTTATGAAACCAGGGGGGGATGAAATGCGAATAAAACCAATCCAGATGACGATGATTATGGTACTGATGATGGGACTTGTTTTCCAATCGCTAGCAGTGCCCGCTTGCGGAGCAGAATCTTTCCGGCTCAGAATTGAGTCCAAAATATCCGAAGTGGAACTGAGGTGGGGCAGGGTCTCCGGTGCGACCTCCTATGATATCTATAGATCACTTTCCAAAACCACCAAGCTGGCCACGGTAACAGCAGATACTTTGAAATACCGTGATCGCAGTGTTACCAAAAACGAGAGTTACACCTATTGGGTAGTAGCCAAACAAGATGGTGTTGAGTTGGCCACCTCCAATTGTTGGGTGGCAGTGCCCGGAAATAAGCAGAGCAGTCCTACGCCTCCTAGCTTAAGGGCTACGGCCTACTCTACCCCCTATGTGGAGCTCAGCTGGGGAAGTTCTAATGCGGTCTACTATGAATTAGAGCAAAAGACCGGTAATCAAGAATTCCACACCCGTGCTGTTCTAAATAAAGAAACCAAATTCACTGATTACTTTGTAAACCGGGGTTCAACCTATACCTATCGTGTCAGGGCATTTAATGAACATGGCTCTTCCGATTATTCGGACGAAGTTACTGTAACTATCAAATCAAGTGATGCAGTACCCGATGTCCCCACTGGGTTCTCAGCACGGGATGAGCGCGTCTACGATAGAAATACTGGTAAGTATGAAAGCAAGCAACGGCTCATATTATCATGGCGCTATGAGGACACTGATGTTCACGGCTTTAAGATAGAGAGAAAGAAGTCTTCGGAAGAAAAGTATAGTACAGTAATTGAAGCCATTCCTGGGCTAAACACTTTCAATCAAAAAGGAGGCAGAACTTACAGCTACGATAGTTCAGCTCGATACAAGCAGTATTACTATTATGATCCCAACGTATCAACCGATACCACCTACTACTATCGTATAAAAGCCTATAACCATAATGGTTCATCCGATTACTCCAGGGAGGTCAAGGTAGACACGGCGGTTACCAAGGTACCCTCTCCACCATCTGATCTCCAGGGAGAAGCAATCCCCCGCAGGGTTGATTTAACCTGGAGTGATAATTCAGGCAACGAAAAAGGCTTCTACATCGAAAGGCGTGCGGATAAAAACGCAGCCTTCTCTAAAGTAGGAACAGCGAGAGCAGGTGCCAATTCCTACCGAGATACCAGCGTTTCACCCAATACAGCTTATGAATACCGGGTAAGGGCTTTTAATGATAAGGGAAGCTCCAAGTATTCAAATGAAGTGACCGTTACCACTCCATCAACACCAGGCCACCGTAAAACAACCGGAAAAACAACTGGAGCAGCTTCAGAGACCAAAAGCTTTAGTAAAAGCTGTACATTGTTGTTGTACCCTTCACCTGAGACGGCTAGGCTTTCCAGGATGAAAACTGTAACCACACCGCCGATATTGACATCCAGCACCATCTTTTTGCCGGCTCGTGATATAGCTGATCTGTTAGATGCGGCTATTACCTGGGATGATAACGAAAAAAAGGTGACCATGACATATCAGAATCAAACCATTGAAGGGTGGTTAGGCCAGAACAGCGCCCGGATCAACGGTTCTTCATTTGCCGTAGATGATAATGATCCGACCATCACCCCAATCATCGCCAAAGAGAAATACCTCATGCTACCGCAGTCGTTTATTCAAAAGGCGTTCAAGTGCACTATTGAACCCCAACCCGATGGCAAGTTTATTAAGGTGATCAAAAACAAATAACCTGATATACAGGCCAGATATTCAGATGGGGAGAAACTTGGCATATTCCAAGATATTTCAGAATAATCTTGGACAACGATGAGAGGAGGGGGTCTGATTGATTATGGCTAAAAAATTCATGAGCTTGGTTTTAGCGATCGCAATGATCATGGGGGTGTTCCGGACGATGGCGCCGACTGCTGAGGCGGCAGACGATAGTGCTCTGGAAATTTCATTCTCGGATCCGTGGTATCAGAGCTATGTGGACTACGCGAAAACCAATGGAATTATTCATAAAGATTACGCTTGGGACTCTGCAGCGACCCGCGCTGGATATCTGGGGATTTTCGCCAATGTTTTGCCCGCAAGCGCATTACCGGAATTGAATTCAGTGGAAGACGGTGCAATTCCTGATGTTCCTATGACCGAACCTTACGCCGCTGCAATATACAAACTATACCGTGCCGGGATCGTGATGGGCGTTGACACAGATCATAATTGCAGCCCTGCTTCAAACATTAAACGCTGCGAGGTTGCAGTGATCCTCACTCACATGATGGATAGTTCCACGCGAGTTAGGTTTAACTAGCCATAGAACCCACAAGGCAGCATAGAAGTGTCCGGGGGATAGGCTTGTCGACAACACCAGGAGCAGTTGCTTTATCCGATGGCTCCGGAAAAGAAGCTGCGGGTAGCCTCGTGGGATGGATTTNNGTTTCTTGGGCTATGCGTCGGGCCTGAAAAAGATTATGCGTCACTATGATAATGGGGAGGGTAACCGACAGTTTTACCAGCAATTCCTCGATCAATCCGGTGGAAAGGGGATCCAGACTGGAGCAAGGTTCATC
>DBRE01000055.1:0-861 GCA_002305535.1 Syntrophomonas sp. UBA1376 | reverse complement strand
GCTGCCAATTTCCCCCGGGTGTGTTTTCCATAATAACGCGGCCCAAACAAAACATTTTCCCGGATAGATAAGGGCAGGGCTACCGGGGTCTGATAAACCAGTCCAATATGTCGCCGCACATCTTCCGGATCATCAGCATAGATGCTGCGTCCAAAAACTGATATATCGCCGGCGAAACGGAAATTAGCGGTTAGTTCTGCGGTACGATTCAAGCTGCGTAACAAGGTGGTTTTTCCACAACCGGAAGGGCCCACCACGGCAGTAATGGTTTTATCATTAAAGGTGGTATTGATATGGTTTAATACCTGGAAATCACCGTACCAGGTGTTCCAATCGGTGATGTTGATAGCCGTCAAATTATCGCCTCTTTTTCATATTACCAGTGCCTGTAAGTGCCAAGGCAACAGAATTCAGTATCAATAGCATTATAACTAGCAACAAAGCAGTTGCGTAGGCATTATCCAATGAGATGTGTTCATTGAACAAAAGATACAAATGATAAGGTAAAGCCATAACCGGATCAAATAAATTACCTGAAGCCGGTGCTGAAATAGCTGCGGCTGTTACCATGATCGGAGCGGTAGCTCCAGCCGCATAACCCATAGCCAATAGGATGCTGCCGATAATCGCACGCCATGATTGGGGCAGGATAATTCTCCGTAGCATATAGGCGGGAGAAACCCCCAAGGCTGCCCCTGTTAATCGGTAATCCCGATCAACAGCCCGCAGCGAATCACGCATGGAAACAACTATAACCGGAAAAATCATTATGCTTAGGGCCACTCCTCCGGCCAATAGTGAAATACCCCAGCCTAATTGTACAACACACAGAGCATATACAAACAGTCCGGTGATTATGGA
>DBRE01000003.1 GCA_002305535.1 Syntrophomonas sp. UBA1376 | reverse complement strand
TTCTACCGTATTTTCCAGAGCCACAAAGAACCCAAAGGACTGTATAGAAGCAATGCGCGCGGTAAATACCTCTCCGAGGAACTGCTGCATATACTGGGCCTTCTTGATGTCAACCAGCTCGCGCTCGGCCTCCTCGGCTTTCATTTCCATCTGAGTGGCTTGTTCACCAATGGCGGACATTTTACCTTCCAGGCTCTTGCGTTTGCGATTGTTCATGCTGCCATCCAGAGTGGCAGTTAACACCCGGTGCACTACCAGGTCGGGATAGCGCCGGATGGGACTGGTAAAATGGCTGTAGAGTTTGGAGGCCAGGCCGAAATGTCCCAAGGCCTGGGGCAGGTAGCGGGCATGTTTCATGGAACGCAGCAGTATCAGGGAAATGAGCTGTTCCTCGGGTTTGCCCTTCACCTCATGTAGAATTTTTTGGAATACGCGGGGTTCCACTTTGCCTTCCCGTATTTTGTAACCGAAAACCCCCAAGACATGATTGAGTTTTACCAGGGCTTCCTCATCAGGCTTTTCATGCACCCGGTACAGAGAGGGCATCTCCTGCCAGTGCAGGTGTTCAGCCACAACTTCGTTGGCTTTGATCATAAAGTCCTCGATGATCATTTCCCCGACGCCCTGTACGCGAGCTTTTATGTCGATCGGAAAGCCTTTCTCATCAACAATGACCTTGGTTTCCGGG
The DNA here is from genome assembly GCA_002305535.1 of Syntrophomonas sp. UBA1376. Taxonomy (GTDB): domain Bacteria; phylum Bacillota; class Syntrophomonadia; order Syntrophomonadales; family Syntrophomonadaceae; genus DTU018. The sequence continues at coordinate 2,132 of DBRE01000003.1, read as the reverse complement.
AAATCGAAATCCAGTGCGCCCCGGGCCATACGTTGCTGACGCAGGATATCGGCCAGCTCTTTCATAAGGCGAAAATCCTCCACCAAGTCCTGATAGCGGCTGATTTGTTCAGGGTCATTGTCAACCAGGATCTTGTTCACATTGGTGTAGGTCATGCGCTCATTAGTATTGATCACCGACTTGAACAGGTCATAATTCACCACCCGGCCCTGACGGTCAATGTCCATCAGGCAGGAAACTGCCAGGCGATCCACTTGCGGATTAAGACTGCAGATACCATTGGATAACTCTTTGGGCAGCATGGGCAGGACTTTATCGACTAGATAAACACTGGTTCCGCGAGCAAAGGCTTCTTTATCCAGGCGGCCGTCTTCTTTTACATAGTGTGAAACATCGGCAATATGAACTCCCAAACGGTAGCCTTTATCCAGGCGCTCGATCGAAACAGCATCATCCAAGTCTTTGGCGTCCTCGCCGTCGATAGTGACCATAGGCAGGCTACGCAAATCACGGCGGCGGGCTATTTCTTCCGGAGAAGCTGGAACGGCTACTTGGGCGGCTTCTTCCAGAACACCGGGTGTGAAAAAGCTGCGCAAGCCGTGCTTTTTTATGATCACCTGTACATCCAGGCCCGGTTCTCCTTTAGATCCCAGCACCTCAACGATCTTACCTTCCGGCCCTTTGTATTTGTCAGGCCAGGAAGTGATATTGACCAGAACCTTATCTCCGCTTTTCACTTTCAGTTTTTTAGGCAGCTTGACAAATATGGGATGCAGCTGACGAGGGTCATCAGGAACTACTTGAACCAGATTTTTGCCCCGTTCCAGGGTGCCCACCAACTCGTGACGGGCCCGGCTGATCACCCGAATGACCTCCCCTTCCGGGCGCTGATCAGCCACTGCCCGTTCCATAATACGCACCAGCACCTTGTCTTCGTGCATGGCTCCATTAAGATTCTTACCATAAACAAATATTTCCGGCTGCCCGGGCTCATCGGGCCGCAGGATGCCGTAGCCACGTTGATTTAAGCGAATTACTCCCCGCACCAAGTTCATCATCTGCGGTAAACCATATTTATTTTTGCGGGTTTTGATTATCTCGCCCTCTTTTTCCAGTTTACCCAGAACCTTCATAAACCGGATCTCCTCATCGGGGCCGATTTCCCACAGCTCCCGTAGTTCCTGGTAAGACAGGGGGCGATAGGTTTTCTGGTGCATGTATTGGAGTACATCTTCTTTAGTTACCATCTGATCCTCCCAAAAGGACATTCTTTAAATAAAGTATATCCAGTTTTGCTTATACTCTACCATCCAAACCCAGTTCAGCGGCAATTTTTTTCATGCTCTCCAGGGCGATGGTGAGATACTCATCCAGTTCCAATCCCAGTTCGCTACAGGTAGCCATCTGTTCCCGGCTGGCCCCGCGGGCAAAGGCCTTTTCCTTGAAGCGTTTTTTAATTGATTTCAACTGCACTTCCCTTAAGTCTTTATCTGGCCGAACCAGAGCAGCAGCAGTGATGAATCCGCTCACCGGATCAGCGGCATACAGGGTTTTATCCAATAATGATTGGCGGGGAAGCCCATGTATCTCATTATGTACTTTTACTGCGTAGACGATGTCCTCTGGCAATCCCTGTTCTTGCAGAATCTCGGCCCCGACCAGGGAATGACGGTGTATGTCTTCTCCGGTATCATCGTAGTCGATGTCATGCAGGAGGCCGGCCAGTCCGTATTTGTCTACATCTTCCCCCAAACGTTCGGCTAGTCCCCGCATAATGGCCTCTACTGCCAGGGAATGGCTGATATGATTCTCATTGCTTAGGTGCTGTTTTAACATCTGTAGTGCCTGTTCGCGATTCAAAGTATGACCTCCTTGTCCTTTTCGTGTCATTGCCCTTTTCAAGGTGGCGGAAACTGAAGTTTCCGCTACGGTTTAGGTATGGCGATCCCTCGTTGTGGCGGAAACTGAAGTTTCCGCTACTGTTTAGGTAAGAGGTATTTCCGCTACCGCTTAGAAAAGCATCACTCATGTGCCTGCAAAAATGTAATAACTCTGTCTGCTATAATTTCCAGTTCCGGCCCCATGGTAGAAATGTGCTCGGATCTTTCTAAACGCATAACATCCTGGGGTGC
>DBRE01000051.1 GCA_002305535.1 Syntrophomonas sp. UBA1376 | reverse complement strand
GAATGAACTACATTATTGCCATCACCTATAAAGGCCAGCTTGAGGCCCTGTAGGCGTCCTTTGTGTTCCTGGATGGTCATCAGATCACCTATAACCTGAGTGGGATGCAGCAGGTCAGTTAATCCGTTGATAATGGGAATATCGGCCCATTTAGCCAACTCCAGGACTTCTTCATGATCGAAGGTACGGATCATGATGCCGTCCAACATACGGGATAAGACCTGGGCCGTATCCTGAATGGTCTCGCCGCGGCCCAACTGTATATCACGGGGACTGAGGAAAAGAGCGTGACCGCCCAGCTGATACATACCTACTTCGAAGGCTACCCGGGTGCGGGTGGAAGCCTTCTGAAAGATCATACCCAGAGTCTTGCCAGCCAGATGATGATGAACGATACCCTGCTTGTTCTCCTGTTTTAACACTGCTCCTACCTCGAGCATATAGGCGATCTCCGCCGGGCTGAAATCATGGATACTTATAAAGTCCCGACCTTTTAGAGAATTATTGATCTCCTGCATTTCCTACGCTCCTTTATATCAGGCATCCCATTCTTTTAAGGCTTCTTTGAATAGAGCCAGAGCCTGATTGATCTCAGTTTTATTTATGGTCAATGGCGGCACGAAGCGTACCACATTAGTTCCGGCTCCTACCAGGAGGAGTCCTTTTTTCATACAGATGCTGATCAAATCCTTGACCTCAGCGGAGAATTCCACTCCGATCAGCAGACCGCGCCCGCGCATCTCTTTTACCCGCGGATCGCCGATTTTTTGAATGCCTTCCCGTAGCAGTCGTCCCTTTTCTTGTACATCGGCCAAGAAATCAGGCTGGTTAATAATATCCATGACCTTTCCGGCTACAGCAGTTGCCAGGGGATTGCCCCCGAAGGTAGCGGCATGATCGCCGGGCGCAAAGCCAGTAGCCACTTGATCAGTGGTCAGCATGGCCCCGATGGGAAAACCGCTCCCTAGTCCCTTGGCCAGGGTAACGATATGCGGTGTTACTCCATAATGTTGATAAGCGAACAGGGTGCCGGTACGCCCGATGCCACACTGCACCTCATCAAAGATCAGCAATACCTCGGCTTGATCACATATATGTTTCAAGCTGCGTAGAAAGGTCAGATCAGCCGGGCGGATCCCTCCCTCACCTTGAATAGGTTCAACAATAATGGCACAGGTGTTTTCGGTGATGGCCTGTTCCACAGCCGGTAACTGGTTGTAAGGCACATATTTGAACCCGGGTACCAGCGGGCCGAAACCTTCATGGTATTTGCTCTGTCCGGTGGCAGTCAGAGCGCCCATGGTTCTCCCGTGGAAAGAATGTTCGAAGGCTATGACTTCCGTTTTATTGGCCTGTTTCTTACGATAAAAATACTTGCGGGCCAGTTTTAGAGCAGCTTCATTAGCTTCCGCACCGCTGTTGCAAAAGTACGCCTTATCCAGACCGGATCCCGCCAGCAGGTTTTCGGCCAGTTGGATTTGGGGCGGTATCCAGTACAAATTGGAAACATGCCACAGGGTTTGCGCTTGTTCTTTCAGAACGGTCAGAACTGCTTCGGGACAATGTCCCAGTGAACAGGTGGCGATCCCGCCTACCATGTCCAGGTACTGTTTATTATTGGCGTCCCAGACATAACTGCCTTTGCCTTTAACCAGGGCTATAGGAAAGCGCCCGTAATTATTCATCAGGGCTGTCTGCCCTCTGCCATTCCATTCCTGATTGGTCATAGATCTCTCCTCCATTTCGCACTTACTCGTGCTCCGGGTATTATTACCTATTGACGCAGATGGACGCTGATTTCTTAAGATAACGCAGATGATAANNAATAAGATTACCAAGAGACAGGGGACGTTTCAGTTCCTGAAGGTAGAGCAGAGAACCATCCCCTGTTCCATATCTAAAAGAACTAATTATGGAAAACGCTCGTAATAAGAGTCATATTAAACGAATCATATGGATCATAAAAATCAGCGTAAATCTGCGTTAAAAAAAATGCGGTGCGAATCTGCTCGCACTACCCATTTACCACCATGGTGCCGATTCCTTCGCGGGTGAATACTTCCAGAAGGATGGAATGAGGTACTCGCCCATCGATGATATGAGTACGTCCTACTCCTCCAGTAACTGCTTCAACGCAACAGCGCACTTTGGGAGTCATCCCCCCGGCAATTACCCCTTCGGCAACCAGCCTTTCCACATCGCTCACTTTCAGGATCGAGATCAAGCTGCTGCTGTCAGCAGGATCCTGCAGAAGGCCGGGTACATCGGTCAAGAGCACCAGTTTGTCGGCCTGCATGTGCACGGCTACTGCGGCTGCTACCAGGTCGGCATTTATATTATAGGTTTGCTGCTGTGCATCGATACCAATAGGAGCGATAACTGGTATGTAGCCATTTTCTATTACTGTTTCTATGATTTGCGGATTTATGCGTCGCACTTCGCCCACAAACCCCATTTTGCCGCTATAATCCATGGGGCCTGCTTCGATGAGGTTGCCGTCCTTGCCGGATAACCCCACTGCCCGGCCGCCACTGGCATTCAAGCCGGCTACGATCTCCTTGTTCACTTTGCCGCCCAATACCATTTCCACTACTTCCATGGTATCGGCATCAGTAACGCGCAGACCATCCACGAACTCGCTGGGTATATGCAAACGATTCAACAGGTGGTTGATTTCCGGGCCTCCACCATGAACTACGATAGGGTGCATCCCCACATAATGCATGAGGACGATATCCTGCATGACCTTTTGTTTGAGGTTACAGTCGGTCATAGCGGCACCGCCATACTTTATCACTACTTTTTTGCCGTAGAAATCCTTGATATAAGGCAGGGCCTCCACCAATACTTCCGCTTTTTCCATTGCTGAGGCAATCATCTAGTTCCCCCCATTTTCTGATGCAAGAGGGGACGGTTCTTTCTTGCATCATGTTATTACTCTGTAAAATCAAAGCCACTTATTAAAATATCCAAGAATTCGGATGCAAGAAAGAACCGTCCCCTCTTGCATCTTACTATTACGAGCGATACGAGGCGTTGATCTTGACATAGTCATAGGACAGATCACAGCCCCAGGCCACGGCTGACTGGGAGCCTGACTTCAGGTCAACGGTTATGACAACGGGGTCTTTTTCCAGTTCCCGCCGAGCCCGCTCTTCATCGAATGCCAATCCCATGCCGTTTTCGGCCATTTTCTCCTCACCCAGATAAATATCCACCCGCTGAGGATCAAACTCAACCCCGGAATAACCAGCTGCCGCCAGGATACGTCCCCAGTTAGCATCTTTTCCAAATACAGCGGCTTTGGTCAGATTGGAGCCGGTGATCGATCTAGCTATCTGCCGAGCATTTTCCTGAGTGGAAGCTCCTTTGACCTGCACTTCGATCATACAGGTAGCTCCTTCGCCGTCCCGGGCGATCATTTTAGCCAGGGTCACGGCAACGGTCTGGAGAGCCTCTTGAAATAGCTTATAATCATCGCTGTTCACATCATTGATCACAGGATTACCAGCTAAACCATTGGCCAGGATCACCGCCATATCATTAGTGGAAGTATCCCGATCAACACTGATCATATTGAAAGACTGATTTACCGCCTGTTTGAAGGCCTTTTCTAAACAAATGTTATCCAGGCAAGCATCTGTTGTGAAAAAGGCCAGCATGGTTGCCATATTGGGATGTATCATGCCCGAACCTTTGGCTATAGCACCGATCCGCACTGTTTTTCCCTGGAGCTCTATTTCCACCGCGATTTCCTTACTGACCAGATCTGTGGTCATTATGGCCTGAGCCGCTTTATGCCCGTCTTCTGGACTAAGGTTAGCTGCCGCCTGGCGGATCCCCTTTTCGATCTTTTCCATGCACATATTTACCCCGATCACTCCCGTTGAGGCCACAACCACATCATGAGGATCTAGATCAAGGCTCTGGGCAGTGATCTGGGCCATCTGCAGAGTATCATTCCAACCCTGTTCGCCAGTACAGGCATTAGCATTGCCGCTATTGACTACGATGGCCTGAGCCCGTCCGTTGGCCAGATGCTGGCGAGTAATATCCACACAGGAGGCTCTAACTACATTGGTGGTAAAGGTACCTGCAGCAGTACAGGGCACCTCGGAATAGATCAAGGCAATGTCTTTTTTATCGGATTTCTTAAGATCGGCGCAAACTCCCTGAGCCAAAAAGCCCCGAGGAGCAGTTACCGATCCGCTTATCTTTTTCATCTTTATATCTCCTCATTCTGTATATTTGTTACGGATGAACGCCCGGGAAAAATAATCCCCTGGTCTCCGGCCAGCCAAACATCAGATTCAAATTCTGAATAGCTTGACCGGAGGCTCCCTTGGTCAGGTTATCCAGAGCCGAAACCAAAACCACCTGGCCACTTTCCTCATCCACATAGATGCCTATATCCACGAAGTTGCTTCCGTAAACCCACTTGGTATGCGGGAATATCCCTTCCGGTAGTATTCTGATAAAGGGTTCGGCTCCATAAGCGTCCTCCAGAACACGGCGTACCTCGGCAGCGGCCACTCCGGATCGCAACCGAGCATAGATGGTACTGAGAATGCCTCGGTTCATAGGTACCAGATGGGGAGTAAAAATCATCTGTACACTGGTACCGGCGGCGAAGCTTAGTTCTTGAGCTATTTCCGGCCCATGTCGGTGTCCACCCACCCCATAGGCTCTAATACCTTCATTGATTTCACAGAAATGACTGCTGGGCTTGGGTGTTTTGCCCGCCCCGGTGACTCCTGATTTGGAATCAACTACAATGCCATCGCTGGCCAGCAATCCGGCTCTTAACAGTGGTGCCAACGGTAAGATGGCACTGGTGGGATAACAGCCGGGATTAGCTACTATCTGGGCATCTTTGATCCTATCCCGGTACAGTTCCGGCAGTCCGTATACTGCGTCAGCTAGCATATCAGGAGCTTCGTGAACGGTTTCGTAGTATTTCTCATAAACTCTCACATCTTTTAATCGAAAATCAGCCCCCAAATCGATG
>DBRE01000075.1:18125-44318 GCA_002305535.1 Syntrophomonas sp. UBA1376 | reverse complement strand
AATATGTTGCGGCATGATCCGCCCCTCTGGCGAAGAACCATAACGCAGCGGATATTCATCTTTCCAGCGATCGATCATGCCCTGCCATTCCTGGCGTTCTTTCTCATCCACAGGCTGCAGTCGGCTGTTGATAGCCTGCAGTACCGACTGGACATCACCGACGATGGGTATGTCCACTGCTACATTTTTACCTATTTCAGCCGCATCTATGTCAATATGGATGACTTTGGCATGAGGAGCAAAGGTATCTATCTTGCCAGTTACCCGATCATCGAAGCGTACCCCCACCGCTATAAGCAAATCACTTTCACCGATAGCATAGTTGGCGTAACGAGTGCCATGCATACCCAGCATCCCTAAAGATAGGTAATGAGCCGACGGGAAACATCCCATCCCCATAAGGGTAGTGGTAACAGGAATTTTTTGCTCTTCCGCTAGCTGGCGCAATTGCTCGGAGGCATTGGATGAAATAACGCCCCCTCCCGCATAAATAATCGGTCTTTCAGCCTTTCGTATCAGCTCCACAGCTGCAATGACTTGTCCAGAATTAAAACCTTTCATGACCCGATAGCCACGAATATTGACTTCCTGATCCTGAGGTTCCCAATCTATAACTCGTTCCATGATGTCTTTGGGCAAATCCACGACTACCGGCCCGGGCCGATTAGTCCGGGCAATGTAAAACGCCTCCCGGATCACTTGTTCCAAATCTTCCGTGTTTTCTACCAGATAATTATGTTTAGTAATGGGAAGAGTGATACCGGTGATATCGGCTTCCTGGAAGGCATCCCGGCCGATCAATGCAGTACCTACCTGTCCCGTCAAACATACCATAGGTATCGAGTCCATATAGGCAGTCGCTATGCCGGTTACCAGATTGGTAGCACCCGGACCAGAAGTGGCCAGACAAACCCCGACTTTTCCAGTTACCCGGGCATAAGCGTCAGCTGCATGAGCAGCTCCCTGTTCATGACGAGCTAAAATATGTCGAATATCAGAACTATAGAGGGCATCATAAATAGGTAGCATGGCGCCTCCGGGATAACCAAAAACGGTATCGACTCCTTCCCTCTGCAGGCACTGCAGCAGTATCTCCGCACCTCTTAACTTCATAATAGTCACCTCCGCTTGTTTCAATTCTTTCATATTATATAAAGGCAAACATTTTTATAATAAAAGCGGGCTGATGATGGCCCGCTCAATCATGATTTGCGTATCAGCTAGCTTCGGAAAATGGCTCCGGTACTGGCTGATTGTACCATCTCGGCATATCTCTTCATATAACCACTTCTTATTCGTGGCTCCGGTGCAGTCCAGAGTCGAAGTCGGCGGGCTAATTCCTGGCTATCTACCAGTAGTTCCAGACGGTTGGCTAGGATATCTATGCGTATCATATCTCCTTCTTCCACTAGAGCTATGGTGCCCCCTGCCGCTGCTTCCGGTGATACATGGCCAATGGAAGCTCCACGGGTCGCACCGGAGAATCGCCCGTCGGTGATTAAAGCTACCTCCTTGTCAAGGCCCATCCCGGCAACCGCCGAGGTGGGAGTAAGCATTTCCCGCATCCCTGGGCCACCACGCGGGCCTTCATAGCGGATAACTATGACATCTCCGGGAAGAATTCTTTTGGCTAAAATAGCTGCCACAGCTTCCTCTTCAGAATCAAATACTCGCGCCGGTCCTTCATGCTGCATCATTTCATCTGCTACGGCGCCTTTTTTAACAACTGCTCCCTCGGGGGCCAGATTGCCGAAAAGTATAGCTAATCCGCCGGTGGGACTGTGAGGATCATGGAGCGGCCGAATCACCTCATAATCCAGTACCGGAGTGGAGACTATATTTTCTCCCACCGTCTTGCCGGTCACCGTCATACAATCGGTATGGAGCAAATCGCCCTTGGTTAATTCGTTTAACAGAGCTTGAACCCCGCCGGCCTGATTAAAGTCCTCCATATGGTGTCCTCCGGCTGGACTGATCTTACAAAGATGCGGAGTTTGGGCACTTATCTGGTTAAAAATGTCCAGATCGATTTGTACTCCCGCTTCACTGGCAATAGCCAAAAGATGCAGCACAGAATTAGTGGAACAGCCTATAGCCATATCCATGCGGATAGCATTTTCGAAAGCTTGCTGAGTTAAAATATGCAGCGGGCGTATATCTTTGTCCAGTAATTCCATGATTTTCATGCCCGTCTTTTTAGCCAGACGAATACGCTCTGAATATACTGCCGGAATGGAGCCGTTACCGGGTAAAGCCATTCCCAATGCCTCAGTCAGACAGTTCATGGAATTAGCGGTGAACATACCAGAACAAGATCCACAGGTAGGACAAGCATTCTCTTCTAAATCTACTAAATCCTCAGCCTTGATTCGGTCGGCAGCGGCCGCACCAACGCCTTCAAAAACCTGAGTAAGACTGACAGCACGGCTTTTTACGCGCCCAGCCAACATAGGGCCACCGCTGACAAAGATAGAGGGTATATTCAGCCGGGCAGCTGCCATCATCATCCCCGGAACGATCTTATCGCAGTTAGGGATAAATACCAGGGCATCAAAAGCATGAGCGGTAGCCATTATCTCTACAGAGTCGGCGATCAGTTCCCGACTGCCCAGAGAGTATTTCATACCGATATGGTTCATAGCAATACCATCACAGACACCTATAGTCTGAAACTCCATCGGAGTTCCTCCGGCCAGACGCACACCTGCTTTCACAGCTTCAGCAATCTTATCCAGATTTATATGTCCAGGAACAATATCGTTATGAGAATTGACAATACCAATTAAAGGGCGCGCCATCTCCTCATCAGTTAGGCCCAGTGCCTTGAACAGTGCTCGGTGGGGTGCCTTTTCTAAGCCGATTTTAACTTGTTCGCTCTTCACCTTGGATTCCTCCCTGTTTTCCCAGCTGTGTTAGCTCGGCATTTCTCTATTTTTAGGTATAAAAAACCCTCTCGCCCGGTCAGGGACGAGAGGGAATTCCCGCGGTACCACCCTGCTTGTTGCTGTCTACGCAACCGCTTAATAGCAATAGATAATTGCCACCTTGATAACGGACGTTAAGCGTCCGGCGCACCTACTAAGCACAGGGCTTTTCAGATAGCGGCTCCAGGAGGATGTCCAAATGAAATGTTGATACCGGCTTTCAGCTGCACCGGCTCTCTGTGATCAAGGGATTTCACTGTTGCTTCCCTTCATAGCCTGAAATTTTGTAATTATCTATAAAGTATAGGCAAAGGCCCACAGCCTGTCAATCAATTTTCTAGCATATTTTATTAAGATCGCTGTTCTACTTTGCGGATGTACTCCTTGAGGTGAACCCGGTTCGATCCAAACTGATAGAGACTGTTGCTTTCGCGCTGTTTGATGCGTTTGAATAAAGTCCATAACAGTCGGGTTCCTTCTTCCGTCTGAGAAGCCTCCCAGGGGCTCATGCCACTTAGGACACTCAGTTGGGAATAATACCATTTATTCAAGTAAATCTCTTTGAGAGTTTGCTCCAGTTCCGGATGCTCCTTTTTAACATTGTTGGTCAACACATCAAATAGTCCGTTTTCGCGGACTTCCATCCCGTCGAATTCCAAAGAATCAAACATTCGCTCTTCAAATCTTCGTCTAGCCCGCACCATGTCTGCTTCCCCAAAAGTAGACAGGGTCACCCAGCCCGAGCCCAGTACATATTCCACAAAGAATTCCGACCCTTTGGAACGATTTTCTATCTGGTAGAAGACCTGATAGTCGTTGGATATATGTAGGGCTAGATTGTGCAATTCTCTGATTCTTTTTTCGACTTTGTCGCGGTCTTTGATCAGGTAACGGGTACTTATAAAGTGCATGCCATCTTCGAATAGGTAGTCATCCTCTTCAATAAGCAAAACATCTTCAAAATGCAAATACTGCCCACTTAAGTAACTGTACAGGGTCATCAAATTTATCTGGTATTCGCCTTTGGATACGACGGGCACGCTCACTTCACTTAAGATCAAATGGTGAAAATCCATCAAAGTGTTAAATTCACGGCAAGCTACTACGAACTCATCCCCATTCACGATCATATCAGCCACTACTCCACTCAGCATGGATACACCCTGGCTCAGATCTTCGTCAAAATGGGTCACTCGCATATGCAGGCCATAGGGTAATTCCTCCACCTGATGAACATCGTCCACTCTATCCAGGATCTCAAAGAGGCCATCCAAATCTGCGATTTCATAGACTCGGCAATAGACCTGATGATTGAAGGGATTTAATTCGGATAGATTTTCGATTTCTTCTCGACCTATCTGTAAGCAGTTCTTAATGATCCAGTTTTTGTTAGCGCCCCGCTCCAGGTGAAACTGATACCTTTCCTGATAACAGCTACGTTCTTCCATGGCTATTGCATAGCTGTTTACCTGAGCTGTGGAGCGAGAAGCCAAGACTTCTTCCACCTGTCCTTCTACTATTTGATGCATCACATGAAAGAACTGTTGGGTAGCAGGCACCGCCTTACCAGTTACAATGGAATCCAGGTAAGCCCAGTCACGTTCCCGGACAGCTCGAAAGAAGCTGTTTATCAACTGCCGAGGTCCTAGAGGCGAAGACAAGCGTGCGGTCAATTCCTTTTCCTGCTGGGCTGACAGTCTTTGTCCATGGCTCAAGTACTTCTGATATAGAAATTTGCCCAGAGCCGGGCGGGTCATATGAACGATATTCTGCTGATAAGCCTGGCAGATCAGGCTGCAGGCTTCATCAAAAGAAATTCGCATCATTTCAGCTAGGGCCTCGCGATCCTGTTCATATTGACTTAAAGGCATGTCTTCTACCATGAAAAAGCTGTGTACTCCATCGGCATTATAAGCCAAGTAGAAACATTCCACATATACACCTGCCCCTCCGATATCCCAAGCAATATCTACCGCTAAACGGCTGGTATGGCGGCTGCAGGTAGCATAAGCCTTATAAAAACTGCCCCGAAAAAACTGGGGAGGAGAAACATCCAGACCAGCTAAACTGTATTTTTCCAGGGAACGGTTACAGAGGGCTTCCAGTTCAGCCCCGTATTCCGCTCTCATAAGGTGGAAGAAGGCAGTCATCTCCGGTTCGTAGAAAGAAGATAGGCTTTCCAACACGGCAGGTCTCAGATCGAAGGGTATTTCCTCAATGATTTCTAACAGGAACAAACGCCCCTCTGGTTCAATAACCAGCTTTTTAATGTCATTGACCAGGCTCTTTAACACCGGCCGGGGGAAATAGGGTTTTTTCTTGCGCATTTAGCTCTCCTACTTTGTTTTATAATCAGAGGTTACCACGTCTAAGATCAAGACGCAATTATGGGTTACTCTATGTTAATCTATATGTTAGTGTTAAAAAATGTCACTATTATTAAAAACATTCATTTCCTTTGTAAAACGAGGCGAATTGTGCAAAAAAATTTCATTTACTAGAAGGAAACATGGGCAATTATACAGAATTTATAGGAAGATAGTCGGATAACCAATTGGCAGTTTTTTAAAGGAGCTTATGCGTAGAATAAGAATTAGTGAACTAAATAGCGGAATGATCGTCGCCCGCACTATTACCGACAGCGAAGGGCGAATTTTACTGCGTTCGGGAGTTCAGCTTAACGAACACTATATTGATAAGCTGAGCGCCCTGGGTTTGCAGTCCATTTATATTCGTGATGCCTTTGACGGTGTTGAGGTGCGCGATGTAATAAGTGAAGAAACACGTCAGGAAACTATTAAAGTAGTCAAGGATAATTTTAGGAGACTGGAAAATCAGCACAAGTTAAATATACGTCTAGTACAAACTATGGTTGATCAGATAATTGATGAACTTTTATCGGATTTGAATGTTCTGGTCAACCTGATCGATATACGTACTTTTGATGATTATACTTTTGCTCATTCCGCAAATGTAGCGGTTCTTTCTATCATGACCGGGATCACTCTGGGTTATAATGACCTGCAACTGAAGGAGTTAGGAGTAGGGGCGATCTTACATGATATTGGTAAAACCCGGATCGACAAGAACATTTTACATAAGCCTAATGATCTAACTAAAGAGGAATTTAACGAAGTAAAACGCCATACTAATTATGGCTTTGAAATATTGCGTCAGTATCCTGATGTTTCACTATTGTCTGCTCATATTGCCTTTCAGCATCATGAACGCTGGGATGGTAATGGTTATCCACGGGGATTAGCTCATCACGATATTATCCCTTATGCGCGCATAGTAGCCGTCTGTGATGTTTATGATGCACTCTTGGCTGATCGTCCTTATAGAATTGCTTACACCGTTAATCAGGCCTTGATGATACTGAAGCGTATGGGCGGTATTTATTTGGATTCCCAATGTGTTGACGCTTTGATCAGTAATATAGCCGTATATCCCATTGGTGCAGTGGTACAATTAAACACCGGAGAAATAGGAATAGTTGTAGACGTAAATAAAGAAGCTCCCACCCGCCCAATCATCAAATTGATTTGTGATTGCTATGGAGGAAAGTTGCAACGTACTGGTGAAGTTGATCTATCCAAGTACACTACTATAACGATAGCCAAGAGTCTCAGCGAAGAAGCCACTCAAAGGCTGGAGCAACAGTTCAATTAACCAAATCCTATATTGTGCAAAGGAGGAATATATATGCTGTGGGAAAAGCCAGGTGACGGTAATACCAGACAGACTTTAGAATTAGCGGTACAAAGAGCCGGGCAGCTAGGCATAAATAATATAGTCATTGCCTCCTGTAGTGGAGCAACTGCCCGCGAGCTCCATTCAATAGCCGACGGAAGGAAGATCATTTGTGTAACTCATCATAACGGTTTTGATAAGCCTGGCACTAATGAAATGGAGGCCGCAACCCGGCAGGAATTAGAGAAGATGGGTGTTCAGGTTTTAACTACTACCCATTTGCTGGCGGGGGTCGACAGAGGAGTACGTAACCAATTCGGCGGAGTATACCCAGCCGAAATAATAGCTCAGACTTTGCGTTTGTTGGGCCAAGGTGTTAAAGTGGCCACGGAAATTGCGGTAATGGCTCTGGATGCAGGTCTGGTTCCCTATGATGAGGAAATCATTTGTATCGGTGGTACCATCCAGGGTGCAGATGCTGCCATTGTGGTCAAGCCTGCTCATGCCAACCATTTCTTCGGTACCGAAATACGGGAAATCATCTGTATGCCTCGTATCAAGAAACAGGTATAAAAAAGCTGCTGAAAAACCAATTTATTAATGGTGATTAATTTATGTATGAAAAAATGGTGGCAGCTTTTTTGGCCTTATTAGTCGGTGGCACCCTGGTATACCTGTTGGTAGCGCGAGTTTATCCCTCCATAACCAATAAAAAATGAGAATTATATCCTGCAATAAATCTCATCTACCCGGTCAAAATAAGGTCAAAGGAGGGATCATTGTGACAAGATATCGTACCACCGATGGAAAAGAAGATTTGAAACAGAGAATGGATCCCTGGGCGGCTATGGCCATCCCTTTGGCTTTTGTAAATGGTGTGTATTTTGGCAGTTATGCTCTGCGCGCTATCAGACAGCATTGGGAAGGCGGCCCTATGGATTAATTCTTCCTCCTTAAAATGGTTCACCCCCTTGTGGTGAGCCATTTTTTTGGTCAGCCCCTATTTTCTCCCAGAATCAGAAATCACCCTTAGCTCATTTCTTTCCTTTAATCTTTCACCTATATATTAGTTTTGCATAGTCAACTTCTGGTTGAATTATCACTGTAGTTTACACATCTAATCCTGAGCGCTAGCGGAGGATCTAGGGCATTTACAAGACTCTTCGCTATCGTTCAGAGTGACAATTATTGAAGGATCTATGAATTATGTAAAATCCGCAATGATTAATTCCTCCATTGTCTGCTACAATATGATATAGAACGCTAAGGAAATTGTATTATGCTGATTCCTGTAACTGAAGGAATAACGGTAGTCGCTCCTCTGAATAAACCCCGTTATCCTTATGCCAACTGCATGTATATAGAGGCTGACCGCCCCACCGTCATCGACATGGGTGCAGGAGCGAAAGCCTTCCAGGAAATACCTTGTGACCGAATCCAACTGGGCTTGATCACTCACTTTCATTTCGACCATTTGCATGGCTATGATCTATTTGCTGGAGCTGAGGTAATGGTCAGCCAGGAAGAAAAGCGCACCTACTGTGACTATGAATCCTACATTGATTTTCATGGTTACAATTTGTGGGATGAGATCATGAGCATTCCTCGCCAAGCTTATGGGCAGGTTGTTCCACTGCAAGAAGATGTGCTGGCTCGTCCTGGTTTTCGCACCATACCTCTGGCCAACACCTTTAGTGATGGTCAGAAAATCGACCTAGGCAATATGGAACTAACAGCTGTGCACTTACCTGGACATACCATCGGCCATTATGGCTTTTATTTCGAAAAGGAGGGCATCCTATTTAGTGGCGATATAGACTTGGTAGCCACAGGACCCTGGTATAGCAGCAATAGCGCCAGTGTAACTGACCTTATAAAATCAGTGCGACGCATTAAGGAGATCGATCCTCGCATCGTGGTGCCTTCACATCGCCGCATGCAGACCCAGAACCTACCCAAACAGCTCGATCAATATATCGGGGTAGTGATCGCTAGAAACCATCGCCTGTTGGATATCCTGATCGAACCTCATACTCTGGATCAATTGGCCGATTACCACCTGATATTTCCTGATTATAAGAATACTTACGAACTCTTCTGGGAAAAAATGACCCTTCGTAACCACCTGCAACATTTGATCCAGCAGCACCTGGTACAGGAATTACCTGACGGGATCTACCAACGCCTCTGATCTGCCGTAGCCATTAGCCATGTTCCCGTTTCTTCTGACAGATTTCTACAACTAGCTTAAATGTTCAGAATAATCTGATGGTTGCGATTTGCTAGAATAATCCTAAGGGGAAAAGCTACCAAAACTAGAGGGGGGTGATTTTGTTTTGCCCATCACTGTGATGGGGGCAGGGGGAATAAAGTTTAACCCGATGAACCTTATTAATACCCCCGGGGGAGGGTGCAAATATATTAGGGGAGGTCAATAGCATGGCTGCCAATTTTATCCAATCTACCCGTGACCATCGCTTTATTTTGAAAGAATGGTTGGACTTAAATAAGGTTTTTGAAACCGAACGTTTTAAGAATGGTTATGGCATCGATGATCTTGATTTTATTCTTGATAATGCCATAAAAGTGGCTCGGGAGGTCGTAGCTCCTACCAATGATGATGGCGATTCACTGCACGCTGTTTTTGAAAACGGAAAAGTAACTGTTCCCCAATCCATGAAAGATGCCTATTTCTTCATACAAGAAAACGGCCTGGGATCCAGTAATAAAGACCATGCCGACGAATCAGCTCTTCCAGCCTGTGTACTAGCCTGCACCAACGAGTACTTAATGGGAGCCAATGCCTCTCTAGGTCCTTATTTTTTAGCTACTTCTGGTGCAGCAGGTCTGATCCAGAGTTTCGGCACTGAGGAACTAAAGAAGATTTTCCTGCCTAAAATGTTCAGCGGCCAATGGACTGGAACTATGGATCTGACCGAACCTAATGCGGGATCGGACGTAGGTGACAGCCTAACTCGGGCGACTCCTACCGATGAACCGGGCGTCTATAAGATCAAAGGAACCAAATGCTTTATTACCGGCGGTGAACAGGACATAACGGAAAATATCGTCCACCTTACCTTAGCCAGGATCGAAGGTGCCGCTAAGGGAACCAGAGGTATTTCGCTTTTCATAGTTCCCAAATATTGGCCTACTGCCGAAGGTGAAGTAGGTGAGTTTAATGATGTCAACTGCGCCGGTATAGAGAATAAACTAGGGCTGAAAGGCTCTGCTACCGCTGTAGTCAGCTTCGGTGAAGAAAACAACTGCCGTGGTTATTTGCTGGGTGATCCCCCTGATGAAAACGGTAAGGCCCAGGGTATGGCGCAGATGTTTCAGATGATGAATGAAGAACGGCTGGTTACTGGCCATGCGGCTCTCTCAGCGGCTACCGTAGCTTATTACAATGCGGTCAAGTACGCCAGTGAACGCATCCAAGGCCGCCCTCTGACCAATCCTAAAGGAGAACGCGTTGCCATCATCAATCATGAAGACGTACGCCGCATGCTTATGTATCAAAAAGCCCACATAGAAGCTTCCCGCGCCATGTCCATCCTGACTTATTACCTAATGGATATAGCTGAAAACAGTCCTGACCCAGAAGCAGTTAAAAAAGCAAGTGCTACAATAGAAGTACACACTCCTATTGTGAAAGCTTATTGCTCAGATGTATGCTGGTCTTCTATTTCCGAAGCAATGCAGGTTTATGGCGGCTATGGCTTCAGTGAAGAATACCCCATCGCCCAACTGCTGCGCGACTCTCGTATTTACTCGATCTGGGAAGGAACCAACTATATTCAGGCCATGGATCTGGTAGGACGTAAATGGATGATGGGTAAAGGGCAGGTTTTCGCTGCTTGGTTGCAGGACATACAGGACTTCATAGACAACAACCGGAGTTCTTCTTTTGCCCATGAATTGGACATCCTCCAGCAAGCCTTAAATGATTATCGGGAGATCCAGATGACATTGGGAGGTTATCTGGGTGAGGGCAAAATAGGCATGATCGGTCTGTTTGCGACCCGCATCCTACATGCTACCGGTAAAATACTGGGAGCTCGCCTGCTTCTGGAACAGGCATTGATCGCTGAAAAGCAGCTGGAGCAGCTGGCTGCAGATCATTATGACTATCCCTTCTACCAGGGCAAAGTAAACACCGCAAAATTCTTCACCCGCAATATTTTACCCGAATTATCCTTCACCTTAAAAGTAGTCAAGGAAGGCGATACCTCCGCACTGGATATAGTAGAACCCGCTTTCTTCGCTTAACAATAATACTCGAAAGCCCGGAATCTTACGATTCCGGGCTTTCGGAGTATGGGGAGGGGGGGGACTAATGCCAATACTTAAACTACTACCAAGAGCTGTTTTCTCTCGAACCGAGGGAAAGGTGCTGTTTTGTCTGTCTGCGCCCTAGGGTATGCCTGGAAAGTATGTCAGCCGTCACGATCCTTTTATACTGTCATCCTGAGGCAGGAACGACCAAAGGATCTTTTCCTCTGCCACCGGTAAAGATTCTTCGCCTTCGTCTCAGAATGACAGACAACCATCTCCGGTGGCACCGATCGCTTTTTCCAATATGCGCTGCCATATCGGAGCGATCAAGGCCCGTAAATCCGGATAATCAGCCGGCGTTTTGCCCTCACGGGCTGCCTTGATGAATAAGGGATCATAGGGTATTTTCCCAGCATAATCAACTTGAGTCTGTTGGGCCCACTTTTCCATAGCACCTGCCCAATCAGACTGCAAATCATATTTGTTAATCACCAGGATACTCTTTATTTCCCGCATTTTGAGCAATTGATGGATTCTCTGCAGATCACGCAGACCCGAAATGCTAGGCTCTCCTACCAACACCACTAGATCAACACCGACCAGGGCCGAATTGACCGGGCAACCTATTCCCGGAGGTCCATCGGCAATCAATAAGGGAATGTTCTGCTGCTGACAACTTAGACGAGCCGCATTTTTCACCTCAGCCACCAATTTCCCCGAGTTTTCTTCCCCCGGACGCAATTCGGCATAAAAGAAAGTTCGATCTGGATGAATTTTCCCTTCAAACCAACGGCCTGAAGGTTGAGGCAGCGTATCAATAGCCTCCACCGGGCAAATCCGGCTGCAGTAGGCACATCCTTCACAGGCCAGATTATCCACTTGTTCATCAGTAATAGCCTCAAATCTGCATACCATTTCACAGAGTCCACAGTGGGTACACTTTTCCTGGTCTATGACTGCTTTCTTTCCAGAACTATATTCATGCTCACTAACTGGAGAGGGTCTGAGTAAAATAGGCAGGTTAGTAGCATCCACATCATAATCGGCTACCAAACAGGATTCAGCCAGGCTGACAAATGAGGCCGTCAGAGAAGTTTTACCGGTTCCGCCTTTTCCGCTTAATAACAATATCTCTTTCATGACCGGCTCTCCTTTATCTGTCTGAACACTCTTTCCAATACGCCCCCTAATTCAGGCATGGCCTTCAGGGGATCCTGGCCTTGCGCATAGGCTTTAGCTAGTTCAAAGCTGAAAGGAATGTATCCGAGAATAGGCGTGCCGAACCTTTCCGCCAAATCTATTATCCCATTATCCTCTCCCTGCCAGCGATTAATAATTATGCCAGCCTCCACCCCCAGCAGCTTACAGGCTTCCAAGGCCAGCGCCAGATCATGTTTGCCAAAGGGAGTGGGCTCAGTCACCAACAGGCAGTAATCACTATCGCGAACCGCCTCGATCATGGGACAGGTAGTACCTGGTGGACAATCAATTATGGTCAAATCCGCCCCAGCCTGTTTCTTTTTGGCCGCTTTTATTACCGGTGGACTTAGGCTTTCTCCGATGTTTAAGCGTCCCGCTACCAGTTGTCCCATACCATTGATCGATCCGGTCTCTACCTGCCCGATTAAACTGTTCTCTTCGCTAATAGCTCTTTCCGGACAAAGGCCTGCACAGGCTCCACAGGAATGACATAGTTCTGGGAATACCAACACCTGCTGGGGCAACACTGTCAGGGCTCCGAATTCACAAACCTCAGCGCAAATCCCACAGTAGGTACACATATCATCATCGATAACGGGAAGGAGACGGTGCACCGGTTCTACCTGCAGGTTGCTGACCGGCAGGAATAGGGCAGCATTAGGTTCCTCCACATCAGTATCGATTATTAAAGGACACTGATCTGCTAATATACGGGTAAGTGCAGTGGCCACTAGAGTTTTTCCGGTTCCTCCCTTGCCACTGGCAACGCTAATAGTCAAACTCATGTTACTGCCTAGGAATGGCAGTCAACGGCATGGGCATGCTCGGAACATACTTCGCCGGTGCTCACCAGTTCATCATTTAAGAAACCTGCTATCACATCTTCCAGTTTGCCGTTTACCCCCACAATGACCTGGATACCCTCCGCGGCAAACAGTTGCTGAGCTTTCGCTCCCATACCTCCAGATATAACCACCTGTACTCCCTGTTTTTTCAGAAACTCGGGTAATGCACCCGGTACATGACCAGGACTATCCACGAGGATCCACTGCTTAGTATCAGTATCATACATAGCAAATTGCTCACAGTGACCAAAATGTTGGCAAACCATACTGCCTTCTTTAGGCATCGCGATCAGCATAAATGTTTTCCCCTTTCAGTTCTTAATTATTAGGTTTGAGTATTTCCTCTAAATCCCCTTGCAGGCATGCATCTAAAACCATTTGTACTGATTGACCTTCTTCAGCCTGGTAGACTTTGATCCCTCCCTTGTTCATGACCTCAAAAGCTTTGGGGCCAATACGACCCACCAGCAAACTCTTGACACCTTCGCTGACCAAAAGCTGTGCTGTAGAGGTTCCTGAACCATGAGCCCGTTGGGCAGCCTCATTGGGAATGCTTTTAAAAGACTTATTGTCCTCATCCCATAATATCAAGTAAGCACAGCGACCAAATCTGCCATCTACAGTCGAGTTTAATGATTCTCCAGCAGCACAGACTGCTATCTTACTCATTGCTTATCCTCCCATAGCTCTTTAAGTGGCTAGTTGGGGATAGTCCTTGAAGACCATCCCCGATAACACTAATTACTCTTCCTGGTTCAACTGACCGTTTATATAGTCAAGTTCTTCCTGTAGATAACGCTGATAATCTTTTAGATCAGCGATCTGGTGTCCACTGGCATATACTCCCCGGGGAAATCCGAAACCAAATCCTCCCCTTCTGCCTCTGCCCATGCCAAACCATCCCCCGCCTTTCACTCCCCTAAAACCGGGGCGATTCATACCACAATAACCCATTCCACGGCCTGTTGCAGGCCCCGATCCCATAGGTCCAGTTCCATTTCTTCCTGGCATCTCCATACCTCCTTTCGGACATATGCCCTATTCAAATTGTAATGCTCGTAATGGGCATATGTCAATAATGTGAGTAAAATTTTTTTGCCGGATCCAGGAGGGACAGCACAGGACACAGGGGAAAGGTTCGAAACCCTGAAAAAGCATCATAAATGCCATCCTGAGGAGCCACAGGCGACAAAGGATCTTTTTCGAAAGTCCGTATCTTGGGTTTCCAACCAACTAGATTCTTCACTATCGTTCAGAATGACAGGAAAAAGTGTCAGGCGAAACAGACGGTTTTATCCAAAACCCATTTTGGAAGTCTAACCCAGCCGCTTTTTCGCCTTGACGGCCTTCTGACAGCAT
Source organism: Syntrophomonas sp. UBA1376 (assembly GCA_002305535.1). Lineage (GTDB taxonomy): Bacteria > Bacillota > Syntrophomonadia > Syntrophomonadales > Syntrophomonadaceae > DTU018. Next base: position 30,022 of record DBRE01000075.1, on the reverse strand, counting down.
TCCTTTTAATATCCGGTTCTTAACCAGCCCCATCGGTGCCATCCACGTCTTTGGAAAAACCACCTGCCTATTATATACAATCCAATCAGGCTCACGGATCCGAAGCCCCATATCTGAAAGGAGGTGTCACCATGGCTGTCACTACTACCCCTGTAAACAGTGAATTAGTTCTAGTCCTGGATAATGGTATTGGATCTTCTGGTCAACAGTTGATCCGCAACCGCGCCTATGGAGATGTAAAACCCGAGGCTCTCGATGACAATGTCTACCAAGTAGCCCAGGTCATTCTGGATCTGCAAGATCGAACTGCTTTGGCTATCCATCGTCAGGATACCGTTGAACTAACCAACGCCTAAGAGAAGATGAAAACACTAGGGAAAGGAGGATTAGCACATGGCTATTCAAAGAGTGCTGCAGATGGATTTTACCACGGAACTGGGCCGCAACCATCGTATGAGGGTTTATGAAGCTCGGGAAGATCTGACCCCGGCTGAGGTATCCGCTGCTATGAACCAGATTGTTGCCAGCAATATCTTTTCTGGATCAGGTGGAGAGTTTACCGGGAAATCAGCGGCTAAAATCGTCGTTAGTGAGACTACCGAATTGGATTTGAGCTAATCTGAAATACGGGGCGTCAAGCCCCGTATTTATTTCAGTGAAAAGGAGGCAACTTGCATGAGTGAACTGCTGAATCTGGCTGCCAACGTTGGTTTTCCTATGGTGGTAGCTACCTATCTTTTGATTCGTATCGAAAACCAGTTGAAAGAACTTACCGGTGCAATACACCAGCTTCGCGAGGCAGTACTCACCGGTCTTTGTATTCCCCCTTTGCCTGATATCGGCCGGGAGGAATCCCCTTCAATATATACGCCTTCGTAAAAGATAAATCCCGGTTAAAAACCGGGATTTCTTTGTTTAGTCGTCCTCACCTAGTATTTGCAGGAAGATTTTTATGATGGTTGGATCAAACTGGGAACCTGAGCCCTCTCGTAACTCTCTTATGATCTCATCATGTTGCAAAGCCTGACGGTAGGGACGATCGCTATTCATAGCATCATAAGCATCAGCTACCGCTACAATGCGGCATTCCAAAGGAATATCCTCCCCCTTTAGTCCCAGGGGATAACCGCCACCGTCCCACCACTCATGATGTTTGAGTACGAAGTCCGCGATATGAACCAGATCGGGTGATGATTGGGCTATCCGAAAGCCTATTTCACTATGCTTTTTCATTTCTTCATATTCCTCAGGAGTCAAACGGCCTTCCTTAAACAGAATAGCATCAGGCACTCCTACCTTGCCAATGTCATGAAAACGAGCAAACAGGGTTAGAGCATTTATGCGGCTTTCTGACCAATCCAACTTACGGGCAATGGCAGTGGACAAATCCTGTAGGCGATCAGTATGTCCCTCGGTAACAAAATCACGGGCCTCCAGGGCACTCATGACTACATCTACCACCGCACTGCGCGCACTCTGGTTATGAAGCAGCTTTTCCCGATCCATCTGTTGATTAGCTTCCTTAAATACAAACGCCATACTTAAATCAGGTGTATCTCGGCCTGCAGTGCCAATCGACATACTTAAAATATTGGAGTTGGAGGCATTATGGTTGGCAATAGCTTTGCGAATATTGTCAGCTATATAGTTGGCTGGTTCAGCTGAGTAATTGGGGAGCAGAATGCCGAGTTCGTCTCCGCCGATCCTGGCTACAACACTTTCTTCGGGAGCAGCATTACTGACTATCTCTGCTGCGGTCAACAGTAATTCATCGCCAGCTTGGTGACCCAGAGTATCATTGACGAATTTGAGGCCATCTATATCGCAAATGATCAGACTGACCGGAACTAGCAGCTGCTCATCTAATAACTGCATTTGGTTTTCAAAGTACCTGCGATTATAGAGTCCGGTCAAGGTGTCGTGTTCAATCATGTAACGTATCTGTTCTTCACTTTGGCGGCGTTCATGAATATCACGAGAGGCAGCGATCATAGAGACTACCTTTCCCCGGGCGTCCAGCAAGGGTTTGCCTACTGTCTCCAGCCACCGATATTCTCCGTCAGCTCGCATGATCCGGTAAATTCCAGTCCCAGGTCGCTTGCTCCTGACGATATTATCATAAAGTCTCCGAGCGGTTTCAACATCATCGGGATGCATAGAATCGAAAACACATCGGCCTACTATATGTCGCACTTTCCAACCAGTGATGCTTTCATGAGAAGGACTAACATACTGCATGTAACCATTCAAATCGGTAAGAGACACCAAATCCACCATGTTCTCCGTTATCATGCGAAAACGCTGTTCACTTGCCTCCAATTCTGTGATGGTTCGATTAAGACTGCGGCTGATCTGCTGATAACCCCGGGCTAGTTCTCCTATTTCATCGCGACGTTTTTGCAACCCAACATCCAATGTTCCACTAAAATCCCCTGAGGCCATTCGGGCATAATGCTGCGAAATATGACGAATCGGAAAGGCAATCTGTCTGCTAGCCAAATAAGCTATCATCAGACCGAGAAATAGGAGAAGCACGGTAATTACAAACAAGACCTTATATAAATCATTTAACGGTGCCATTACCTCAGCACGAGGTACTTCCACTACTACAAACCAGTCATTGATACCTAGAGGGTCCACTGCGGCGTAGTATTCTTCACCAGCCAGTCTGAAGTGACCTCTTCCCGTTCCCTCAATGATACTGTTGCTCAGGAAATCAGCTAAATCACGATAATCATCATCGTATTCAGCCCGTTGGATCAGATTGACCTGGTGGAGCACCTCATCATAATCGGGATGGGCAATTACTTGGCCTTGATTATCAATTATAAAAGGCGAGCCGCTACCCAACTCAATTCCGGCCACGGTGTCGTTAAATTTGCGCCATTCCATGGCGGCGATCAACACACCCACTATGTTATCATTATGATCTATTACCGGCGAACCTAGCATTATGGTATTTTCAGAAGTGTCCTGGTATGGGGCGATAACTGATCTGCCCTCCAGTGCTTGTAAGAAGAAGGATTGGTTACTTATATCCACGGTAGTATCGTTGGTGGTCATGAGTTGTCCGTCCGGTCTGGCAAACCCCATATGGAGATAACCCAGGCGGTCAACTTCTTTGCTCAAAGCTGACTTCTGCTCCGGCCAGTTGAGTTCGCGAATCACATTCCGCTGCGCTATTGTGTCCAAGGTGGCCAGCTGAGTTTTGAGGGAGTTTTCTACTAGGCGAGCAGTTCCATTCCCATACACTGGGAGAGTCCTTTCTGCTGCTTCTTCCAGAATATAAGATGAATAACTGATAGCAAATACACCAATACCCACGCAAGCCAGAAGGATGGTCAAGCCAAAATATAGTGCTAGACGGAGGCCAATAGTCTTCATCGCTAAACTCCTGTCAGTTTTTCAGGAAAACTATTCAATGATATTCGTCCAGCTGCGACAAAAATCCTTTGTATCTATGAAAATTCATCCCCTTAGTATCAGATACACCAATAGTACTAACCTTTCTTATTGCCCTTTGAACTCAGCCACTAAGGCATCCAGTTTACCCGATCCCTCCACCAACTTCTGACACTCCTCATTAATAGCCTCAGAAGCCTTTGTAGCTGCTTCGCTGGCCAGAGATATTTCCTGGGTTCCCAATGCCGACTGCTGAATGATACTGGAGACAGATTCAAAAGCCGAATTAATCTCCCGCATCGACAAAGTTATCTTTTCTATTTGTTCATTAAAGAGATGGGTCAATTGGAAAAATAGATTACTATCGTCCTTGTATTGAACACCTATGTCACTCATAACATTGTAATCGCTAATAATATCCTTATTTATGAATTCGAGGATACTGCTGGTGTTCTCCAGTAGATTTTCCAGTGCCACCTGAACCTGCCGAGTTAGAGTCTGGATACTATTCACTGCTGAAGCTGAATCTTCCGCAAGTTTGCGCACCTCCTCGGCTACTACCGCAAAACCCCGTCCATGTTCGCCTGCACGAGCTGCTTCAATAGCTGCATTGAGTGCTAACAGATTAGTCTGGTCAGCTATGCCAGCAATATTCTGCGCCAGTCCGGATATTTGGTCTACTACTCGGGCTTCTTCCATGGCCTGCTGTACTCGGTCTTGTATATCTTGATACATTCCCAGGGTATTGTTTTTCGCCTTATCGGCATCGGCTTGTATGTTCAAAGCCCGTTTTTCAATATCCTGAGCCTGCTGATTTCCTTGGGCAGCTTTTTCGGTCAAATCGTTCAACATAGAAGAAATCTCTTGTGCTGAGGCAATTATCTGCTGGGAAGAAGCAGATACTTCCTGCATACCTGCGGCAATCTCCTGGGTAGAAGCTGTATTCTCTTCCATACCGGATACGATGTTGTGGCTCTGATCCAAAAGATTAGCGGCGATGGAGGAGGATTCCTCCGCATAGCGAGCTACTTCTTCCAGAGTATGAGTTAAGTTGGCAGTCATTTGATCAGCCTGATTTTGCTTTTCTACAGCCAGAAGAATCAGTTCAGAGGCCGTTTGGCTCAAAACTAGAGCTGTTGCTGAAGATGCCACAAATAGCACGATGATAAATATCCAACTCATCAAGGCATAATTATTGACATAAATGATGGGAATCATAACCGCACAGATCCCGTTCATTATCAAAACAATAAGTCCGTAAAACAAGACTACGGAACGGTCGAAATACATAGCAACAATGACCAAACCTAAAAAGTAAGCAAATACTACACCCACTCCCGAAGTTCCCAAAGCTATGTACAACCCTTGTATGGCGCACGCATAAATTAAAGTGTAAAGATACTTGCCAAGATAAGCATAACGTGAATTATGCAAAAATCTAACCAAGAATGTGATTATGGCACCATAAAGAAGCACGGAGCTGCGATAGTATCCGACCTGCTTAACCAAAAGCAGCAGCACAAAGAACAGTAATGCCGCAACGATTACAGCCACGCTAACATTTTGGTTTACCCGTCTCTCGTGTTGGGCCAAAATAGAATTATTCAATTGTCTCCCCCCTAATTTAAAAGACCTTTTCTATCTACACAGCCATTTTTGCTGTTTATCTCCAGTTATTCGACGTGGCAAGGGTAAAACCTGCCCCTACGCCACCTATTAATTTCGTCATATTATGGCAGTTTCAGTCAATTTATTAAATTTTCTTATTATTCGCAATACCGATGTCATATTTCGATCTACATGTTACAATGATGAAAATTAACACTTTGGGAAGAGGTGATTAGCCTGAAAAGGCCAGTTTATTTCATTACTCGCCAGCATAAATCCAATTACCAGAGACTGCTGGATCTTATGGATGACGAAAAGACCAACGTACTGGTAGCCACCGCTTATGTTCTGGGAGCGATTGGTACCATAGATGAGCCGGAGGGCCGCATGGCTGAAGTTGAAGCGAGCATTACTGACAGCGGCTTGAACTGGGACGCATTACTGGAAACAATGGATAACAATCCTGTAGATCAAGCCTTGACCAGGCTGGCCGCCCATCTGTTGGACAATCGGCCGGTGACTATCAAAGATGTATTTGTACCCTTGAATGATGAATATCAAGCGGTAGCATACCAGGCTCTCTTAATTTTATTCCCCAGTTTCTCAAAGAGTTGGGAGAAACGCTATGAATTCGCTGACCAAGATTAGATTCATAAGATACAATGGGTGATTCCACAGTTTTTTAAGCCGGATTTCGATTGGGCGATCTTATTTTCCATCGAATATTTCGTGCATTAATATTTATATTTCAAAACGTTTTATATATAATGGAATAAAGAATCGGAATATTAAACATAGGCGGTGGAATTTATGTATGAACACCTGGAAAACCAGACCATGTCCAGGGCCTTTGCCAGAACCGTCAACAAAAACGGTGACCGCATAGCCCAGCGTTTCAACCCCGATCTGTATTATGGAGATAATGGGGGTCAGTTCACCTGGAAAGAACTGCAGGCGAGGGTAGAGGACATAGCTTGTGGTCTACTCAGTTTGGGTCTCGAAAGAGGTGAGCGAGTAGCTATTATGGCTCCCAGCAGTCCTTATTGGACTCAGTCCGACATCGCTGTGATAAACTGCGGTGCAGTGGTAGTCACCATTTATCCCACCTTGTCGCTAAATGAAGTCTCTTATATCGTGAATGACTCCGAGTGCCGCTATATCATAGTGGGCAATACAGCCATTTTGGATCAAGTCCTGGGTGGTATGGCAGACATGCCTACCCTGCAGAAGATCATCATTTTGGATTTACAATATCAATCTTCTGATCCACGGGTCATCAGTCTCACCCAGTTGATGGAGTTAGGAAAACAAAACCGCACCAGTAAATACCCGATATATGAAGAGCGTTGGCAGGGAAATACTCTGGAAGATTGGGCAACTATCCTCTACACCTCAGGTACTACCGGCCAAGGCAAAGGTGTTATTATTACCCACTGGTGCTTTGCCTCACGAGTAGACGGCGTCTTTTACTACTTCCTCAACGCGGGGCACCCACTCAATGAGGAAGATACGGTGCTTTCATTCTTGCCCTTGTCACATATTTTTGATCGCGGATGTTCCCAATGGTTGGCTATATGGATGGGTGCTACCATTGCCTATGCCGACAGTCCTGCCACTATGATGGATGACCTGAAGAAATACAATCCCACCTGGTTCTCTTGTGTACCCCGTCTTTATGAACGTATTTACATGGCATTTCAGCAGATGCTGGAGGCCAGCCCTATGAAGAAAAAGCTCTTTACTTGGGCCCTGGGAGTGGGCGAGGAAGTGCTATCCTACCGCATGGATCAGTTTGGACGCTATGATATGCGGCCCGAATACCCTCTCTGCCTGCCATTTGGTCTGCGCCTGAAGTATAAGATAGCAGATAAACTATTTGCCAAGGTGCGCGAATTATTTGGCAATCGGATGCGTTTTTCCTTTTCCGCCAGTGCAGGTATTTCCCCTGATTTGCTAAAATTCTTCTATTCCGTAGGAGTGCCGGTTATTGAAGGCTACGGCTCCACCGAGACCACCAGTGCCGTTACTTATAACCCCATGAGAGCTTGCAAACCCGGTTCTATTGGGCCTCAGGCTAATGGTAGCGAGTGCCGGGTGGCCGAAGATGGCGAATTGGAAGTACGAGGAGCAGGAATATTTGCCGGATACCTTAACAAGCCGGAAGATACCCGAGAAGCCTTTACCGAAGATGGCTGGTTCAAGACCGGTGACTTAGTAGTCAAGGACACCGACGGCTATTACCGTATCGTAGATCGCAAGAAGGCTATTATCTGCCTGGCGACCGGTAAAAATGTAGCTCCCTACAAGATTGAGAGCTTATTTGCTACCTCAGTTGAAATTGATCAGATTTTTGTCATCGGTGATGAACGCAATTATATCTCTGCCTTGGTGGTGCCGAATTTCCTTCACTATATAGAGTTATTTGACCGCAATGGCATCACTTATGACAAGAGTAAACTCAAATATGTAGAGATCGGTGGCGCGCCTTTGTGTGTAGAAGTCGGAGAAGATTTTATCAATCAGCCACTTCTAAAAGAGCAAATTGAGTTGGTTGTTCAGGAAGTAAACAAACAACTGGAAGGATTTGAAGCCATCAGGCGTTATACTATCCTGCCCAACCGCTTCACCGAAGAAGCTGATGAATTGACCCCCACTCTAAAGACCAAAAAACGTGTTATCCTGAAAAATTATAATGATAAGATCGAAACCCTGTACCAAAAATAGCAACACAACTGTTTGTCTGAGGCCGTTCCTTAATAAGGAGCGGCCTTTTTCGTCCCTGCCGGAAGCACGTTACCCAAGTTGCCCGATCTTGCGCAGCCTTCTCTTGGTAGGATTTACATATTCGTAAATATTGGCCATAATGGCTTAAGAGTTAGAAAAAGGCTTTTTGTTTTTCAGGGGTTAGTTTGGGGAAAGGAGAGGCTGCTATGGTGAACTCAGCTGACACTGGTTCTATCTTAGAGATGGACGCCACTTTGCTGGCGGAAAAGATTCGCAACGTCGAGATAACTTCACTGGAAGCCACTGAAACCTACATCGAACACCTGCAGAAAATCAATCCCGTACTTAATTGCTTGGTTGAAGAGCGTTTTGAACAGGCTAGAAGCGAGGCTCAAGAAGCCGACCGCAAACTACAGGCCGGTAATGCTGCCGGCCGCCTTTTTGGCGTCCCTATCAGCATGAAGGATTCTTTTGATGTCAACGGCATGCGCACTACGGGAGGACTGGTGCACCGCCGCGATGCGATCCAAGATACCGATGCTGAAGTGGTAGCCCGTCTAAAAAAAGAGGGGGCTATAATCCTGGGTAAGACCAACACCCCGGTATTATGCTTCTACCAGGAAACCGACAGTAAATTGCATGGGCGCTGTAATAATCCCTGGGATGTAAACCGCACCCCAGGGGGCTCCAGTGGTGGCGAAGGAGCTTTGATAGCTGCTGGCGGTGCTGCAGTTGGTCTAGGCTCAGATATCGGCGGATCGATACGTTTTCCCAGTCACTTTAACGGAGTGATCGGTTTTCGCAGTGGCAACAGACAGGTCTCCGACCAGGGCTCCTATCCTCACGTGGGCATTGATCTACAGGATCGTATGCTGGGTATCGGTGCCCTGGCCAAATCGGTACGAGACACCCGGCTTATCAATGAAATAATTGCTTTTTCTCCTCCGGAAGAACGCCCTTTGGAAGAATTTTCCCTAGTTATTCCACAGAAAAGCCTGCGCTACCCTATCGACCCCGATACCCGCCTAGCTCTGGAAGCAGTGCGCTCCCGCCTGCAGCAGGATTTTGCCGTAGAAGATGAACAGCCCCCTCATTATCAACAGGCCGCAGATCTATGGCAGCGCATTATGGGAATAAACGGGGCTTATGAATACGGGCGTATTGCCTTTAACGGTCGACCGGTCAATCCAGGGCGGGAATACTTAAAAGAAAAACTCTTTAAGTCCTCCGAACTGCATGCCTATTTCAGCTGGGTGCTGTTTACCGCCAATATGACCAAGCCCAGCCAAAGGGCATTGCGCCAAACCGAGCAAATACTGGCAGAAGGAGATAAGCGTGTCGCTGATTACTTGGATCGTCGTCTGCTTATCCTACCGGTTTATCATACTCCCGCACCTCTCCATGGACAGGTGATCAAAGAGGTCTTTTCTCTGACTTTCTCCTTTAGGAAGTACCTGCCCTTTGTAGCCTATGTTAATACCTGGGGCCTGCCTGCCCTGATCGTGCCAGTATCCCAGAACCAAGCAGGGCTTCCTATCGGCTTGCAGATAATCAGCCGGGTCGGGAATGAAGATGCTATTTTTAAACTAGGTGCGATTTTGGAAGAGGGTTTCCGGGGATATAAACGTTGTGCCATAATGAGTGATTAAGGTGAGATCCGCGCAAGTCGGGGGTATGCCATGAAGGTGTATCAGCCGTGACGACCTTTTCAAACTGTCATCCTGAGGGAGGAACGACCGAAGGATCTTTCCCTCTGCTACCAGTAAAGATTCTTCGACTGCGTCTCAGAATGACAGCCAATTTTCGGTGGTTTCGGACGATCCCTAAACTGGCGTGATCCCAAAATAATATAGCCCCCGTGGAAGAGGGGGCTATACTTATGGCAAAAGCTTTGGCCCCTGATCGGATCAAGCATTTACTCCCGCTAGGAAACCTTCCCGGGTAGCCTCCAGGGCATTGCGGGGTTCGACAGCATCTCCGACAACGGCGATCTTCGCTGCCTTGCCGGCCAAAGCTTGTTGCAGAGGATTGTAAGACTCCATACCCATAGCAATTATCACCGTATCAGCTGGGTATTCAAAAACTTCACCCTCGGTCTCCAGGACAACGCAGTCTTCTTTGATTTCCACAACCTGAGTTTCGGTCATGATATCGACTTTCTTATCATCCAGAAGTTTCAGCAAGAATCCCCGCCGGGTGACATCTTCCTCCAGGGCAATAGCAGAAAGCTGTTCGACAATACTTACGTTTACTCCTTGCTCAGTGCAAAAGGCAGCGGTTTCCGCACCTATTAATCCACCGCCCAAAACTACCACTTCTTTGCCTATGGCCACCCTCCCCCACAGTACCTCCCGCGCTAATAGCACATGGGAATGATCGATGCCGGGAATGGAAGGCAAGGAAGGTATGGCTCCAGTAGCCAGAATAATGGTATCGGCGGCAATTTCATCCGCCATTTCCGGGGTGAATTCAGTCCCCAGATGAACGTCTACCCCATTTTTCTGTAATTGCCTTTGTTCCCAAGCTAATAAAAGGGACATATCACCTTTGGAGGGGGGAACGGGAGCTAAAGCGAATTCTCCTCCGAGGTAATCTTCCTTTTCATAAAGGCTGACCTTATGGCCGGCTCTGGCAGCAGCAATGGCAGCTTCCATTCCTGCTGGACCTCCGCCAACCACCACCACTCTCTTGGGCTTATCAGCCTTACGTTGTTCATTGAGGTACTCAAAACCACAAGTGGGGTTGACCAGACAGCGAATGGGTTCATTACGGAACAGTACCTGCAAGCAACCCTGCTGACAGCCAATGCAATGACAAATATCCTCACATTTACCGCCCGCGAACTTATTAGGCAAATCGGGATCGGCCAGAGAACCTCGCCCCATGGCTACTATGTCAGCTTTCCCGGAAATAATCACGCTTTCGGCCAGATGAGGGTCATTTATACGCCCTACTGTAATTACCGGTATATCCACCACTTTTTTGACCTCTTCAGCGAAATCTACTATCCAGCCATGGGGTACATTTAACGGCGGAATGATGGTGGCCGTGCTGCCATACACCCCAGCAGATACATGAATGGCATCAATTCCGGCATTACCTGCCTTTTCAAGCATGATAGCTATGGCTTTGGTATCCTCTATATTTCTTCCGCCGGGAACGAATTCATCAGCAGAAATGCGAAATATAACCGGAAAACCACTGCCGCACTTTTGTCGTATGTCAGCTATTATTTCCAGAGGAAACCGCATGCGGTTATGCAATGATCCGCCATATTCATCACTGCGCTTATTGGAGTAATTGGACATGAACTGGGCGATTAGGTATCCATGAGCACCGTGTACTTCAACACCGTCAAAACCTGCCATCTTGGCTCGGTAAGCTGTATCGCCAAACTGGCAGACTATCTTTTTGATCTCAGGAATAGTTAATGCTCGTGGTATAGATCCCATGGCAGGACAGGGAATAGCTGAGGCAGAAACCGGCTGACAGCCGATGATGTCCGGTGAGGTCTGGCGTCCGCAATGATAGATTTGGGCTACAATTTTACATCCATGCTGATGAACTCTTTCGGTCAATTCCTTATGGCTAGCAATTTGTTCGTCTTTCCAGAGACCTGATGTCCAAAAACCACGGCCGGCTGGATCCACAGCGTAATCTTCGGTGATGATCAGTCCCCAACCACCTTTGGCTCTAGCCTCATGATAGGCAATGAAGCGCTCCGTAGCCATTCCATCGGTATCACAGTAGACAGTCACCATGGCGGGCACCGCCAAGCGGTTCTTGAGCTGCAAATTCCCAATATTGATCGGGGTTAATAAAGGGCTGCTATTGCTGGGTGCTATAGACAAACTTCTACCTCCTTTGTGAGTAGTCGGTAGAAGTATTCCCTAGCCCATGAATAATATGTACCAGCGCAAGTCAGGGGACGGTCCTTCCACTTGCGTTTTCGCGTCAATTGTATAGTTAAGCGTAAAAATAATGATAATAAACGCAAGTGGAAGGACCGTCCCCTGACTTGCGCGGTGTTAGCGGGCCATCAGGACCGTGCTCAGGAAGGACTTGGTTCTCTCCTGCTGAGGATTGAGTAGTACATCCTCGGCTGTACCTTGTTCCACTATCAACCCTTCGTCCATAAATATAACCCGGTTAGCCACTTCCCG
>DBRE01000075.1:4022-18103 GCA_002305535.1 Syntrophomonas sp. UBA1376 | reverse complement strand
TCCAGAGCCGAAGTAGGCTCATCAAAGCACATTATATCAGGATCTAGAGCCAGAGCTCGGGCAATAGCTACCCGCTGCTGCTGTCCACCCGACAGCTCAAACGGGAAGTTATTGGCCTTCTGGGATAGCCCGACTTTGGCCAGCAGATTTTGGGCAGTTTTCTCAGCTTCGTGGGGTGGAACCTGTTTGACCTGTACCGGAGCCAACATAAGGTTCTCCAGAACTGTTTTGTGAGGAAACAGATTAAAATCCTGGAATACCATGCCCATTCGGCGACGTAGCCGGGTTATGGTCTTTTCATCGCTGTAAACAGCCCGTCCGTCTGATCCGTTTTGGGCCATTATTTCGCCGGCGATTTCAATGGTACCGCTATCAATGGTCTCCAGACGGTTAAGGCAACGCAAAAAGGTGCTTTTTCCCGAACCAGAGGGACCTATAATAGCGATCACCTCTCCTGGTTTGACCTGCAGAGAAACCCCTAGTAGAACTTCCAGGTGCCCAAATTTTTTATAAATATCAGTGGCTTGCAGCATATACATACTTCTTCTCCTCTAGTGGTAGTAGTCCATACGCGCTTCCACCCATTTGAAGAAGCGCTGTACAACAGCTGTCATTATCAAGTAAAATATTGCCGCTATCACGAAGGGTATCAGGGTATCGTCAGTAACAGCACGGATCCGAGCTACCCGGGAAAGTTCGCTTATGGCTATGATATAAACCAACGCTGTATCCTTGACCAGATTGATAACTTCATTGCCAATGGGAGGCAACACCCGCTTAAAAACCTGGGGCAGGATGATCTGGGTCATGGTCTGGCGGCGGCTTAGTCCCAGCACATCAGCAGCTTCATATTGGCCTTTGTCAATGGATTGGATCCCCGAGCGGAAGATCTCAGCCAGATAAGCAGCATAATTAAGGATAAAAGCTAGGTAAACAGCGGTCTCTCTTTCTATACGAAAGCCCACAGCCATCAGACCAAAATACCAAAAGAGCAATTGTAATAAAAGTGGAGTTCCACGAAAAACCCAGACATAAATTTCCATGATCCAGGCCAAAGGCTTAAATTTGGACACACGAGCTATGCCCAAAATTACTCCCAGGGGCAAGGAAAAGAGGGTCACAGCAAAAATCTTCATGGTTAACAACCAACCCAGGAACATCGATGGCAAAATTGATATTACATAGTCCATATGCATCCCCTTACTTGCACGAATCACTGCACAAAAGACAGGCTAACAGCTTATACTGGTAGCCTGCCATGCTCATTTTATCAAAGTATTGTCGTTCTGCCTATTTCTTTGTTATGTCTTCCCCAAACCATTTTTGGGAAATTTCCGCAGCAGTGCCGTCAGCCTTCATCTCGTCCAGAGCTTTTTCCAGTTCAGCCAGGAAAGCCTTATCGGAAAGTCTTAGGCCTACGCCAAATGCTTCCACACCGAAGTTATCTTCTAAAACCTTGTACTCACCAGGATGATTGGAAAGGTAATAACGGCCCACAACTTCGTCAACTACGACCGCTTCCAGACCGCCCCCAGCCAGATCGCGCAGGGCCATGTCATTGGTGTCGAATTCCCTTAAGTTGTCTTTGATAGTCTCATAGGTAGCAGCATCTGCTTGGACAGCTTCGATAGCGCTGCTGCCAGCCTGAATACCTATCTCCTTGCCAGCCAAATCAGCTTTGGTAGCGATAGTGGAATCCGTTCTCACTACAATGATCTGATGATCCTCAATATAGGGCTTAGTGAAAAGGAAGTTCTGCAAACGCTCTTCAGTGATAGTGAAGGCATTCCAAATAACGTCGATATTGCCACTGTTCAATTCTGCATCCTTAGCGTCCCAGGATATGGGCTGGAACTGAACTTCAACACCCATTCTGGCGGCCGCTTCTCTGGCCATATCAATGTCAAAGCCTGCGATCTCATTATTTTCGTCACGGAATCCCATCGGCGGGAAAGCATCGTCTAACCCTACTATAAAGTAACCTTTGTCCTGGATCTCCTGCCAGGAGGTATCGGTATCAGCAGGCCCTTGAGCTTCGTTGTCAGTTTGACCACAGCCAACCATCAGCCCCATGACCAAGCATAATACTACAAACAGTACAAAATTTCTCCTCAATGTTTCATCCCCCTTAAGTATGGTCAAGTTCCGAAATCTATTTTACTTTAACGCGCTAATAAAGTAAAGGGCTAATTTGTATAGATTTCTGGTTATGATCAGATTGGTTAGTATCATTGACAGATCAGGGAATCATTTTCCATAATTATTGGGACACTATGAATTGAAAGGAGGACATAGTATGGATAATGAAGCCAAAGTTTTAGCCGCTTTCCAGCAAGCTGGCAAACCCTTGAAGAGTACAGAAGTCGCTGAGCTGTCCGGGTTAGATAAAAAAGACGTGGATAAAGCTATCAAGAAACTTAAAGAAACCGAAAAAATTCATTCCCCTAAGAGGTGTTATTACGAACCCAAATAACCAAATAGGATGATAGATGCAAGAGGGGACGGCATTCTTTCTGTCATGTCCCCTCTTTCTTGTGAGAATTTGCAGATTTCTAGGGAAACGGGGCGATGTGGGCATCGCCCCCTACAAGCCATGACAGAAACAACTGTCCCTTCTTGCGTAAATGCTTAGGGTTTACTCTGCCCGGTTTTCTCCGTCTCTATCGTCTCTTCTGTCCTTGTCGCGGTCCCTGTCGTCATCGTATTCATCATAATCGTAATCATCATAGTCATCGTAGTCATCCTTACGTTTTTCATTGGAGATAGGATCTTCAATCAACATAGCAAAAATGAATCCATGGTCATGACCGGCATTGAAAGTGGTTTCACCACAGACAAAGTGCACATGCCTGCCTTCTCCTACCGGAATGGCGGGGCCGCTCTCTGCCGCTACCTCATGGTAGTGATTCAGAAAGAAGTCGCTGTTCACTAAAACGGCATGGGTATGGCTTCTTCCTCTCTTTATTTCCTCACTGGATACTCCGGCAAAACGATGATTGTGGCAGATTTCACCTGCCAGTTGAGTGCTGCCTAAAAACTCATGGGTATGAGTTTGGGCAGGCGGCGGACAAGGACGCGGGCGCGGATGGGGTTTGGGCCCCGGATAAAAAGGAGGCTTACATCCGCACCTGGATTTTTGGTAGTCGAAGTCATAATAACTCACTATTGAATTCCTCCCTCTTTAGCAGAATATACTACATAATATGGCAAATGGTTCCAGGTGTTCCCGGATAAGCTGCCTAAGAAGGAGTGAAATCATGCTTATTTCGTATTAGGATCCTCAGAGCGAATCTTTATAGGGATTTCTCCCTCTAATTCTATAATAAATTCCACATAGCCACCCAATTGGCCATTCTCATACCAAGGGGACTGATGAATCAACTTTCGGGTTCCATTTTTATCAATGATATAGGTATTGGAACGGGGGTGAACCAGCATATCCTGGATCTGCGAGCGAGACGGCTCAGGATGACAATCCAGGAGACTGCGGCCATACAGATCCCGCCCTCCTTGGCCCGCCCAATATTGGACTGAGCGTTCGTTCATTTCGATAATAACTCCATCCTGATCACATACGGTAATGGCCGTTTCTAAATTCTTGCTCCAATTATTCATACATATAGGCTCCTTTCTTTTTTATCTCTCTTATCCGATCATTATCCGGTCTTCGGGATAACGAATGAGGCTGTTCTGGGGGTGATAAGCCATAGCCAATCCAAGGGTGACCGGACCCAGCCGTCCAAATAGCATGATCATGACGATTATCAGCTGTCCAATAGGAGTCAGGGATTGCGTGAGGCCGAGGCTTAATCCTACTGTTCCTGTTGCTGATACTACCTCAAATATCACCTTAAGGAAATCATGGTGTTGAACAGATAAGCCCAGCACTCCTAAGAAAATCACCATAACAGAAATGCTCACTACCGTGATAGTACGGGATACATCCTCAGGGGCGATGCGCCGCTTACTTATCTCCACATCTTTGCGTCCCGAAAAAACGCTCCAGATGGTCATGGCCAACAGCAACAAAGTGGTGACCTTGATGCCCCCGGAGGTAGACCCGGGAGCACCGCCAATAAACATCAGCCCCATAAGTAAAACTTGAGTAGTCAGCAGAGTGCTACTTACTTCTATGGTAGAAAACCCGCAGGTACGAGTAGCTGACAAGAAATAAGATGCCAGTATTTTGTCTGACCATGGTAATGAAGCCAAGGCGTGATTGTATTCCAGCAGTAGGATCACTCCCATCCCCAGCACTAAAAGTAAGAGCGTTCCGAACAGAACCAGACGGGAGTGTAGAGACAGTCTTCCTGATCGACGATATTGAAGCAGCTCATAAACTACCAAAAAACCCAAGCTACCAGTAATAAACAATATGGACAGTGTCAAGTTCACCACGATATCGCCGGTAAAGGCTTGCAGGCTATTGAAGTTGCCGAATAAGTCGAATCCGGCATTATTGAAAGCTGATACGGAGTGAAAAAGTGCATACCAAAAAGCCTGTCCAGTTCCCATAGTGGGAAGCCAATGGAGAAACAAAATCAAGGTTCCGGCCAACTCAAAAATTATAGAGAAGACCAGCAGATAACGGATTATATCGGCTAAGTCTGCCATGGAACTACGGTTGAGAGCAAACTGTAAGACCATCTTCTGTTTTAGATTCAAACGGCGCCCCAAAATGATAATAAAGTAGGTAACAAAAGTCATTAACCCCAGTCCGCCAATCTGGATGAGCAGAAGAATGATTATCTGCCCCCATATACTCCAGTGAGCTGCCGTATCTGCCACAACCAGACCGGTAACACATGTGGCTGAAGCTGAGGTGAATAAAGCGGTAAGGAAGTCGGAGGTTCCCGTTTTGGTGGCAAACGGCAGGCTTAGTAAGAGGGCACCTATGGCAACCATACTTAAAAAACTGCCGACCAGCATTTTAGAGGGATTGATGGTATTAGTGTTCATAAATACTTAATCCATCTCGTTAAGTTTTTCCAGAGACCGGGTCGGGCCAATCACTACCAGAATATCATCCTTGTTTATCACATGTTCCGGCGGTGGGGATACTTCAATGCTGTCTCCGGTTTTTATAGCTAAGATATTTATACCCAGTTTCGGGCGCAAGCCGCTATTTTGCAGGTTTTTACCCACCAGAGTACGAGGCGTGACCAACTCCCAGATACCATAATCAGCTGACAGATCAATATGTTCGATGATACTGTTGGATACCAGAGTCCGTGCCAGCCTGATGGCCATATCGCGTTCCGGGTGTACCACTATGTCCACCCCGATTTTGGCCAAAACCTTGCCGTGCATGTGGTTTTGAGCCTTGGCAATAGTTTTTCTAACTCCCATATCTTTCAAAGTCAAACTAGTGAGTATGCTGGCTTCTATGTCCTCACCGATGGCCACAATTACTGCATCAAAGCTGGTGATATCCAGGGCTCTAAGCACCTTGTCATCCATAGAATCTGCTTGTACAGCCTGAGTAGCAATGTCAGCAATATCCTGAACCCGGCTTTCATCAGTATCAATAGCCAGTACTTCATGCCCCATCCTAACCAGTTCCCGAATCAGACTTTCTCCGAAACGCCCAATACCGATAACGGCATACTGCTTCTTTCTCAAGGTTAATCCCTACTTCCTTCGCCGCATTCTGTCAATAACTACATAATATTATGGTGGCTAACTAATAACAAGAGCTATATGATCCCACCTTTTTTTATGAACAAGTGCTGTTTTGCCTGCCTGTGCCCTATGGGTATGCCTCGAAGGGGTATCATCCTGGACGCTCCTTATTAATGTCATCCTGAGGGAGAGGAACGACCGAAGGATCTTTTTCTCTGGTATCAGTAAAGATTCTTCGGCTACGCCTCAGAATTACATGATACTTTTTTCATCTGTCTCGGACGTTTATCTTGTCTTCCTCTCTTGCATCCAGCGGTCTCGCCCGCTTACTGAATTGCAGATAGACTTGGCAGCATTTATGTAGAAAAACGTCCCTTCCATATGGTTTAATAGATGGGAGAGGGAAAGTAAAGGGGTGGAGCAATGGACTCATTATCCATTCTAAAACCGCGCACCATCCAGTCATATGATCAAGGCTCCTGGAAAACATTTGATGATGAATTGGTTACTGAGGAGCATTTACAGATAATTCTCAATGGACAAAAGCTGGTCTCCATGGCCTGCACTCCAGAGCATACCTGTGAACTGGCGGTGGGGTATTTGTTCAGCGAGGGGTTTATCAGTCATTATGAAGATATTAGCGCGGTCAAAGTGACCCATCCACTTCTGGTAGAGGTGGAAACTACTGAGGCGATCGAATTCTCTTCACCACAACAAATCAACACCTGTATGGGCAGAGGCAGTGGTATTCCGGTAAAGAGGCATCCCCATCCTGATGACCACCACCTATGGTCTCCGGTTCATCTGCTGCAGCTGATCGAGGAACTGGATACTAATTCGATAATCTTTAAGAAAACCGGTGGAGTTCACGGCGCCGCTATTGGAGACCGCCAAGGCACTCTGGCTCGATTTGACGACATTGGACGGCATAATGCCTTGGATAAGGTAATAGGCTATACTTTTTTGCAGCAGATACCTCTGCATGACAAATGCCTGCTTCTAAGCGGTCGCATTGCTTCGGAAATTCTGTTCAAGCTGGCTCGCGCCGGGTTCCCCATGATAGTGTCGCGATCCGCGCCTACATTCAAGGCCGTGGAAGAGGCTGAAAAACTGGGTATAACCGTGGTAGGGTTCGCCCGTAACCAACGCTTTAACCTTTACTGCCACGGGGAGCGTATCGCCAGCGAGTAATAGGCCTGGTTACAGGGGGACGTGCTGCCTATAAGGTCGTTTTTTGTGTGTCTTCTGAACGATAGTGAAGCAACACATAGGTAGTCCCCTAAGGGAGAATCTAGTTACTTGAAAACCTAATATTACAGACTTCCGAAAAAGATCCTTCGTCACCTGTGGCTCCTCATGATGACATTTATGGTACTTTTTCAGTGGCCTGGGACGTTTTTGTGAAAGGTCTCCTCTATTCTAAACTTTGTCTGCCTATTCTAAACAAACGTAAAGTTGTATGGGCAGCTTCCGCTATTAACGGGCCTGCCCGACTGAGGGACTCTTCCAGAGTGATGGGGCCAGGAGCGATGCTCACCAAGGCATCGATGCCCTCCTCATAGACCACTTCGCTGCCAGGGCCGATAGAGCCAACTATAACCACCACCGGCACGCCATGTTGTTTGGCTCGTCGGGCCAATCCCACCGGCACTTTGCCAAACAGACTCTGTCCATTGATCGACCCCTCACCGGTTATGATAAGATCCAAGCCGCTGCTCAGAATAGCCTCCATATCCAAAGCATCCATTACCAGCTCCAAGCCAGGCTGTAGCTTGCCACCGGCAAATGCCACCAAGCCAGCCCCTAATCCCCCGGCAGCCCCTGCCCCGGGGATATGAGCTACCTCCAGACCCAGGTCGCGGTAGATCACCTCAGCCCAGTGTTGCAGAGCCCGATCCAGTGTCTCCACCATAACCGGATCGGCCCCTTTTTGCGGCCCATAAATATGCGCGGCACCGTTAGGTCCATAAAGAGGATTAGTAACATCACAGGCCACTCGTACGGTAGTCTCAGCCAGCCGGGGATCAAGTTGGGATATATCAATATGGTCGAGCTGCAGTAGCCCGCCGCCTCCCCGGCCAATTTCCTGGCCAGTACTGGTCAATAATTTGGCCCCCAGGGCTTGGGCCAGGCCAGCTCCCCCATCATTGGTAGCACTACCGCCAATACCGATAATGATGGTGCGACAACCCTTGTCCAGAGCCACCCGGACAAGCTCTCCGGTACCAAAGGTAGTGGCTGTCATGGGATCGCGTTGATCGCGGGGTACCAGTTCCAAACCGGAAGCTTGCGCCATCTCGATTATTGCGGTGTGATTACCAACTAATCCGTAAACAGCAGAGACTTTTTCTCCCCGCGGCCCGGTTACCTGATGGCGTTCCAAAACCCCGCCCATAGCAGCAGTCAGAGATTCGGTCAACCCTTCGCCTCCATCTGACAAGGGCACTTGCTGGATGACTGCTTCTGGAAACACCCGCCTCACTCCGGCAGCAATATGTTGAGCCACCTCCAGAGCCGACAGACTCTCTTTAAATGAATCAGGAGCTATAAGTATCTTCATGGCTTACCATCCTGTTACATTATTTTTTCCCTTCAACTACTTCCCCGCCAACAAACGCTGGTTTTGGCGGCGCCAGTAGCTACGATAATAAGGATTGCCCCGGGGACGAACCGGGCGGTGTCGGTTTTCATCAACAAACTCTTGGATCACCTTGGATTCCTCTTGCCAGGCCTCCTGCATAAACTCCATCTTGGCATTGTCCCCTGCCTTTTCAGCTTCCAGGCGAGCGGCTGTCTCCCGCCACGACTTTTCCAGATGATCTCGCCGCTCATAGTAATCACTTAAATTGATTATCTGCCCATTTATCACCATGCGGTGGAACCGTTCACGCTGCTGCCAGTAATCTATTGCCTCTTGCTGTTGGTCTTCTCGGAATAAGAGCGGATGATCATCTACCCACCATAAGGGCTTAAACATCGCCAGACAGGGGGTGGATGCCCCGGTTATCCAGTAAAGGCTACCTTTGTCAGAAAGGCAGGCTACATAACTGCCGGTAGTATGATCTCCCACCAGCCCACCGCCATGCATGCAAACACTCTGTAGGGAAGACCTCTGAAACTGCTTTCCTTCTACATCGGGGTGATGGGAGCGTAAGATTTCCATCATAATGGCTTCATCAATGTCTCCCACTCGTCCCTCCAATTCCACTTGACTGCAGTTTTGCCGCTGGCCTGAACCGCTGAAACGGGTAAACAGTTTATCTTTATAACAGCGGGCAAAAACGAAATCCTGTTCTGATTTGCACCAGCCTTTTTCCATGGCATGTTTGATCAAGTCGGGATGGGATCGATCATAGTTCGAACCAATGGTCAGTCCATTGGAAATGGTTCTGATACCATTCACCTTCTGAGCTGCCCAATACTTTCCCGCCGTTTCCAACACCCAGGCTTCGTGAGCATCGGTGATCAGAAACGAATTATGGTAGGTAAAGGGCTTTTCGAACCCACAGTTGCCGCCCTGTCCATATTTTGAAAGCAGTTCTATAATGAGTTCCAAGGCCTCCTGAGTAGTGCGGCATCTTTCCAAAGCCAGCCGTATCAGATCCATACCGGTCAAACCGGTGGGTTCATATTTCTCACGGGTAAAAACTGCTTCGTTACCAATATTGAGGCCAAATTCATTGCAGCCCATTTCACATCCCCATATCCAGGAAGGTTTGAGCAGCAGGACTGCATACGTTTCCCGAGCCTGCTCTATTTCCAAGTAAGTGCAGCGCACCCGTGCTCCGGGCGGGTACTGCTGTCGGGGTACCTGGATCATTATATGGGGTTCATTAGGCTGTCGATCGCTGTTTTTGGCAAAGTAGACTCGGCCGTTCCGACTGACTTCTCCCATGGCTACCATCGTATCACACATGTGCTTAGCCTCCTTCCTACAATAAAATTGTATCATGAGTTTACACCGAGCATTCGAGACTACCGAAAAAATACCGAAACGCCAGAAAACGCGCAAGCTTGGGGACGATCCTCGGACTTGCGCGTTAATGGTTCTCGGTTTGGTTAAACCCTATATCCACAGCTGAATACTGTATACTTTTCGGATAGTTTTATGCATAACTTGTTGAACCACTCTACAAATACTATAATTTTCTGTAATGACTTTTTTCATAAATTCGGAGGAGGAACATTTGGAATGAGTGAAGGTGTATATAACCCTTATGTCAATGCCCAGGCCCAGTTCGATCATGTTGCTGATATTATCGGCCTGGATCAGCCCACCCGGGATCTACTGCGCCAACCATTGCGGGAATATCATTTCCTTATCCCGGTGCAAATGGATAACGGAACCACCCAAGTATTCCGTGGTTTTCGGATCCAACACAATGATGCCCGCGGCCCGGCTAAAGGGGGCATACGTTTCCATCCTCACGAGACTGCAGATACCGTACGTGCCCTGTCCATGTGGATGACTTGGAAATGCGCCGTTGTGGACATTCCCCTCGGGGGAGGCAAAGGCGGTATCATATGCGATCCCCGCAACATGTCTGAAAAAGAGCAAGAACGGCTGTGTCGTGGTTGGGTGCGCCAGATAGTAAGAAATGTGGGCCCCAATGCTGATGTTCCTGCCCCCGATGTCATGTCCAACGGTAAGCATATGCTGTGGATGTTGGATGAATATGAAACCATTATGGGGGGACGGTATCCAGGATTCATCACCGGCAAACCAGTAGCCATGGGCGGATCACTGGGACGCACTCAAGCCACCGGCTATGGATTGATATATACGGTTCGCGAAGCCCTGCGTTACCTGGGCATAAGTATCAAAGGCACTACTGCTAGTATCCAGGGGTTTGGTAATGTGGCCCAGTATGCTGCTCAACTGTTCTGCCAGTTGGGTGGTACGGTAGTGGCCGTATCCTGCTGGGATAACGTCGACAAGAAGGGCTATACCTTTAGAAAAAAAGAAGGTATTAATGTAGAGGAACTGCGAAGCGTTGCTGATGTTTATGGTGGGATCAACAAAGATAAAGCCAGGAATATAGGCTATGAAGTATTGGATGCCATGGCCTGGATGGAAGAAGACGTTGACATTTTGATCCCGGCTGCCCTGGAAAACCAGATCACTCCTGACAACGTGACCAAAATAAGCCCCCAGGTAAAAATGTTGGTCGAAGGAGCTAACGGCCCTACTACTCCGGGAGCTGATGAAGTCTTAAAGCAACGTGGTGTTTATCTGGTGCCGGACTTTTTGGCCAATGCCGGGGGAGTGACCTGCAGTTATTTCGAACAGGTGCAGAGCAATGCCAACTACTATTGGGATAAGAAAGAAGTATTGGATAAACTGGATGCTAAAATGACCTCCGCTTTCCATGCTGTCAATGATCTAGCTATACAAAAAGGCCTCTATATGCGAGATGCCGCTTATGTGATTTCCGTTAACCGCGTAGCCGAAGCCGTCAAAATGAGAGGCTGGGTGTAAAACTATCGGATCATGCTTAACTAGGTAACAGACAAGCATCTGGAGAACATTAATTAATAGGTATATCATATGCCTACCTAAGGTATATTCATATCTGCGCAAGGAAAACGGGACGATTTGGGCATCGTCCCCTACAGACTTGCGCTTAATTTTTGGGTTCCCAGAAATACAGGACGATGTGGGTATCGTCCCCGACGGACTTTTTCAGCAGTCTAGAACTGCCCTCTCTCCCCTCCAAACCTTTCCCCTTGTTTTTACCCCCATTGTTTTATGATGATTTGAAATATTAGCGCTACATTTTATGCCACTGCGTTATAATTAAATTAAACAATGCCAAAGGAGGGTTTACGGAAAGCTGCTAGTTGCCATTTACGACCGGGAGAAATTTGGAGGTGTTTGTTAGGGTGTCAGAGATAAGATACGAGGATAGACCATGGCTTAAGAATTATGTTCCAGGGGTTCCGACTAGTATTGACTACCAAGAAATTTGCATCCCTCATATGCTTGAAAACACGGCTGAGAAGTTTCCTGATCAAACGGCCCTCATTTTTCAGGGTTATTTTGTTACTTACCAAGAATTGAAAGACATGGTAGACCGTTTTGCTTGCTGTCTGGCTGACTTCGGTGTACAGAAAGATGATAAGGTAGCGGTGTTGCTGCCTAACTGCATTCATGCTGTAGTGGCTTACTACGCCACATTAAAACTGGGCGCTGTGGTCGTCATGAATAACCCCTTATATACCGATCGGGAACTCGAGTATCAATACAATGATTCCGGTTCCAAAGTTTTGATCTGCATGGATTGGCTGACCGAACGCATGGTCGCCTTACGTCCCAGCACCGGGATCAAGCAGATAGTATCAGCCTCATTGGCAGATTACCTATCGCCGGAAAATGTCGGCAAAATCCCGGCGGCCCCCCTGGTGGATGCAGAGAATGTCTTTGACTTCAAGTGGTGTCTGGAAAAGTATCCACCTGATCCCCCAAGGGTGGATATCAATTGGAACGATACCGCTGTTTTGCAGTACACCGGCGGAACGACTGGCCTTCCCAAAGCAGCTATCTTGACTCACCGCAATCTGAGTTCCATGATACAGATGTATCGCGCCTGGATTTATGATGTGGTACCGGGTGAAGGCACTTTGCTGGCTGCTACTCCAATATTTCACATTCTGGGTATGCAGGTAGCCATGAATTTGCCGATATATATGGGCATGCGCAATGTGCTTATCCCCAAACCCACTCCGGATACTTTATTGGAGGCGATACGCCTCTATCGGCCGAACTTTTCTCCCCTGGTACCCACCCATTACATCGGTATGCTCCAGCATCCCGATCTGGCTAAAACTGACCTGACCTGTTTTAAGGGGCTGTTTTCCGGAGGAGCCTCGCTGCCGGTGGAGGTTTTGCACCGTTTCGAAGAAATATCCGGAGCAATTATTTGTGAAGGTTTCGGGATGTCGGAAACGTCCCCCCAGACCCACCTCAATCCCTATGGGGAAGGAGGCGGCCCCCGCAAACCAGGCAGCATCGGAGTGGGTTGGATCGATACGGAAATTCGAGTGGTCGATCTGGAGACCGGGCAGGATGCCCCCATAGGTCAACCTGGTGAGATGTGGTTTCGAGGTCCCCAGGTCACCAGCGGTTATTATGGTAAACCTGAGGAGACCGCTCAAGCCATTACCGAAGATGGCTGGCTGAAATCCGGTGATATTGTCTATATGGATGAGGATGGCTACTTTTTTGTGGTTGACCGTAAGAAAGATATGATCATCTCCAGCGGCTACAACATCTATCCACGGGAAATTGAAGAAGTGTTTTACCAACATCCCAAGGTGAACAAGGTAGCCGCCATCGGCATTCCGGATGAAAAGCGGGGGGAAAACGTAGGTGTCTATATATCCCTTAAGCCCGGAGAAACCGCTACTCCCGAGGAGTTTATGGAATTCTGTAAACCCAAACTAGCTAAATACAAATGGCCAACGGTTATAGAAATCTGGGATGAACTGCCCGAGAGTAATATCGGCAAGCTTCTCAAACGCGCCTTACGGGATATGGTGCTGGAAAAAATCGCTGCTTCCCTCGACTAGCAGAAAGACACTACCTGTCCCAAAGTGTTATCCCGTAACTCAGGAAACTTTCCACTAAAATGATGTGCTCCCCCATGAGTAGATTGGTTGATTTGAAAACTCGTCTACTTTTGGGGGATTATTTATCCCCCCTATCTACCTGAGCGTTTTGCATAATCATCTGTTCATTAAATTGCCAGGTAACTTTCCCAATGTCATCCTGAGCAGTGGCGAAGGATCTCGACATTGCCAAGACTCTTCGCTATCGCTCAGTGTGACAGTATCAAAAAGTCATGCTAAATCCTAACTCGATTATCACGCCAGCGCAGGCAACCCTCCTTTACCTATATTGCTTTATAAATTACCTTGACAGACATAGTACTTTTTATTACCATGTACTTTAGATGGCAAAGTAAAAGCAGATGGCACAGCTTTGCCGAATAAGGACAGAAAGGTAATACTAGCATGAAATTGAGCCGGACTGGTATGCAGTGGATGCGCGTTTTGCATGTTTTTTCCGTCAGTATATGGTTGGGATCAGTAGTATGTATATTGGGCTTGACAGTTATATGCTTTTTCCAATTAAACGAAAGAGACTTTTTGATCATCGCTCCTCTAGTGCCGCAACTGTACAAAACAATAGTGATGCCCGTTGCCCTATTTACGATAATTCAAGGCATTATCTATGGTCTTTTCTCCAACTGGGGCTTTTTTAAGTATAAGTGGTTGCTATTAAAATGGATTTTCATCCCGTTAATTGTCCTATGCACCGGCTTAGGAGGTATCGGTCAAATGTTTGCGATTCTAGCTAAGGTAGAATCTGCCCATTTCATCGGCGGATGGGCGGACGGGGGGCTGGTGCTGCTATTTATCTCTTTACAGATTTTATTCATGCTCATCATGATCGTATT
>DBRE01000075.1:0-3967 GCA_002305535.1 Syntrophomonas sp. UBA1376 | reverse complement strand
TATGGATATGAAATATATAAGAAAGTGATAGCCTTGAGCGGAAATCGCTATGAGCTGAAGGAAGCTACTCTCTATACCGCTTTTCGCCGTTTGGAGCAAGATGGTTTGGTGGTTTCCTATTGGGGAGATGAATCCCAGGGCGGCCGACGAAAATATTACCGCATTACTGACCAAGGTAAGAAAGTCTATCAACAAAACAAGGTGGATTGGAACTTTGCCAAAGAAGTCTTAGACAAACTGATTCAAGGAGGTCTGGAAGATGTTAAGGAATAATGAGCCCGTCAACAAAAAAGTAAACGACTATATTGACAACCTGTTTGCCGGGGTTGGCCCCAGTCAACAGCTTTTTGACCTCAAAGAAGAACTGGCCATCAATCTACGAGAAAAGATCGGCGATATCAAATCCCGAGGCCTGGATGACGAGCAAGCCTTTAAGGAAGCCGTGATTTCCATGGGCGATTTGAGCGGGTTGGTAGATGATATGCGCCGGGTCGGTCAAGATACCGCCAAACAATGGGCTTATACATCCCTGTCAGGGCGTATTTCCACAGCAGGCATTGTGGCCGGAGTATTGCTGATATTGTTTGGGGCATTTACCGTGGCTATGTTGTATTTTATGAAAATGGAAGCTGAGCCTGTGGTGGGTAGCTCTATTTTTATAGTTGCCGGTGGCGCCGTGTTGACTTATAGTATATTGACCAGAGAAACCCGTAACAAGTACGGCATGAACAAAATACGCGCTGTCTTATATGCTTTGGCGATCGGGCTGATCCTTTTCAGTATATTTACGGCCTTGACCAGTCGTTTTGCTACCGGTGAAATGTTCATCGCCATTGGTTCTTTGATGGTATTCTCTCTGCCCGGTATTGGCTTATTCCTGCTGCTCATTTTAACGGAAACTGATCGTAGCAAATAAGGATTTTTTCGATCAGTTTATTCTTAATTTTTTCTAAAGAATGTCTCAGAGGCGCAGCTGAAAGCGGTTAAGAGGGTTTGGAAATAGGTGGGATTGGGAAATACAATTGTGGAAAAACCCTTGCTTCAGCCCGTGTTCCTTCATTTCCTATTTATATTTCTTAACAATGTCAATAATGGCATCTCCATATTTGCTGCAATTCTTATCCGCAAAACCTTTGATTTGCATCAATTCCCCATATGTTTCCGGCATTTCGGTGATAATCTGTTCCATCTGCGCATTGTTATATATGTAATATGCTTTAATTTTTTCTTCCCGGCTTTTTGTAAGCCTATACTCACGCAATTCTTTGTAAATAGGTGTTTCTTCAATTGGCACCGATGAAGTTGAGGTCGGTGGTGGTTGCTCGTCCTTAACCTTGTGGGGCTGGTTTACCTGGGAGGCAAGGCCGTACTTTTGCGTGTAATCCACTACATTTTCTTTATGATATGACATCAATATTTCGGCGACTCGGTACATTCCGTCCTCAGCAAACCAAGTGCCGTCTTTATTCATAGCATGCAAGTCTTTCATATGGGCAATCAATTGGTCGAGCGAATAATTGATTTCTTAGTGTCTGCTTTGGCATACTTCATATTTACGATAGTCTTAGGATTGGCAAAAACTATGATGGAACGCAGAAAATCTTTGCACTTCTTTTCGGTTATGTTCTTCATTTCATCAATCAATATGCGCTTTATCAATTCCAAATGGCGCTCATTCTGAACAATTGGACTGTAAATGCCCTCTTTCTTATAGACCTTACCGGCGGCGTTTTTGAAAAGGCGGATGAAGTCACCATTATTATTCACCTGAATATCACCGGTCATTTTCTTGCACTCAATAATAAGAATGAATTTGGTATCTATGACCACGTAATCAATCTGAGCAGTCAGCCCTTTATACTCCAGATACAAATCGCGCAAAATCAGAATGGGCATATAGCTGTGCTTCAGTTCATACGCAACCATGTTCTCACCGCTAATACCATAGGAAAGCATTTTGATATCCTGCTCAATTTGCTTGGCTATCTCCGGCGGAGCAATCTTTTTTAGCTCCTCCATTTTTTCAATCTGCACTTGCGCATCACATTCATCTCGAATGAAGGTTGGTTCCGTTAAGTTGATCGGCCTGCCCGTGATCGATTGTTTTAGAACATCAGAAAAGGCCATTTTCCCCTCCCCCAGGATATGTATTATTATATTTGGCATTGATTCTTGCGCATTAGGTTTGCGTTATATAAAGGTCTTGGTTCCGCGCTCACTAATCCTTATAATTCATTATGTACAACATAAACAGGGCTGGAGGCAAAACCCCTTCACGTAACCCGATACGACTGATCTCCACAAAGCCCCGAACCAGCTCATCTTCACTTCTGGGGTTTCCACGGCTTTTTTGCTCTTCCAGCTCTTTTCTTACGATTGAGCACAGCGGGTCGCTTCAAACTGGGGAATGGAGTTTATTTCGTTGATGATTTTTTCTTTGGGAATTGAATCAAACGATAGCGCATTGAACGCCTCGGTGAACTTATCTACCTCGGGGTTATTAGGTATGTGATAGGAGCAATTGTATTTTTTATTATCGGCGTCTAACGATTTCCACAAATCTTTAACGTCCGTTAGTTCGTAGGGCTTGGTGATATGTATGGTTTTATCTGATTCGGAATAATAATAAAACCACACCTTCTCCAAGTTGCTTTCATTTATGCACCTGAATATATGGCTGTCATTGTTTGGAGAAAGCCCGATGATATACAATTCGCCTTCCAATTTTGAGAGCGCTTCAAAGTGATAATCCGTACCTACTTTAAGGGCAGGGTTCTGGACGTACATGCTGACGAACTGGAAGGCATATTCGTCCTGCTCCCGTAGAAGTGCTGTTTGCTTTTTATATTCCGCTGCGTCGCCCCTTGATAGCTCAAGCCAGCGCTCCATTTCGGTAGCACATTTTTTGATGTCTGACGCTCGTTTAAATTTAAGTTCGCCGCTATAATCCAGCAACGCGTTGCAGAAACAATGCCCAAATTCCTCAATGGCAACCAATTGCCTTGCCTGTTGGCGTATATACCCTTCGACAGTGCCCGGATTTTCACTGTCTGCGGGGACAGAATAATCACCGTGTAGATGAAGCACGCCCCTGGCCGTCAACGCCTCAAGGTTACAATCATAATTGAGGGAGAAAATATGATCAAATCCAGCAAAAAAACGCTTCACGTTCTTATTCATATTTTGATGGATGCTGGAAAGTCTACCTTCGTTATAGATTGCATCAAGGATCATCCGCTCAAATCCCTGCTTCGCTGGCTGCCACTTGTCTTTAATGTCAGAATTCGTAATAAAAAACAACCGAATTAGCAAAAACCAATCCTCAAGCATGATCTCATAGTATTTCGTGATAGGGGCTTTATATCTATCCTTAAAATCCGTGATAGCTACTTGGTCATCGGAATTACCAGTTCCATTATAGTCACCATTAAGAGCTTTGTTTGCAATATCTATGAAGGCTCTAAAAATGTTCTCAATTTCATTGCCAGAAATCATACCATTAAACAATGGATCATATTTATTTGCCTTGGCGTTGAATATGATTCGTTTCATGATAAAATCATTAGAATATGCCTTGCCGCCAAATTGAATATTGATGCCATTACCAAGTAAAACAGATTTCATATAAACACCTCAAAACATTTATAGGCAATAATGTGTTGAATACATTAAAGCAAACACGATCGCTTCACACATTATTAGCCTAACTGGCAATTGGATAACCTTGCCGCTTTCGTGATCCTAAGTCGCAAAATTGGTTTCCAACTTGCATAATGACATCCTTCATTTTGTCGCTTTTAATTTGCTTGGATTATGGGCATGGAATGCATACCTACAACCAGTACCCGGCATTATGCTCAGTTTATTGAAAAATGGCAAAATCATCATTACTGATGATGGCTTTCCTCATTCCTTTTGGCAAAAGCAACAATGTCAGTAGCTAATTTGAGACTTTTGCATAATAGCA
>DBRE01000104.1 GCA_002305535.1 Syntrophomonas sp. UBA1376 | reverse complement strand
CCAACGCCTAAGATCTACTGTAAACGGCAAAAAGGGGAAGAGTCATTTCTTCCCCTTTTTATTTTTATTAAAAAAGCTATGGATGCCTGATTTTAGTATTGCTCACCAATACTAAACGTAGCAGGACATTCCCCCATCAATTACCATGGCATTACCGGTAAACCAACTGGAATCATCACTGGCAAAGAACAGAATGACTCCGTCCATGTCCTCCGGATAAGCTACCCTCTTCATAGGAAATACTCGATTTAGCTTATCCATCTTGCCGGCTGCTTCCAGTCGGTCAATCTCAGGCTGCATCATGGGAGTGACAATATGCGAAGGACATAAGCAGTTTACTCTTATCTGCGGACCCAGATCGGTAGCCATGGCCCGAGTAAGGTTTACCACTCCGCCTTTCATGGCGCAATAAGCTGTGGAATTTTTCCCTCCAAACAGCCCTAAGATAGAAGAAATATTTATTATACTCCCTCCACCGCCTTTTAACATCAGAGGTACCATTATTTGAGATACTGCAAATACGCTGCGCAGATCTATATTATATATGTAATCAAAATCTTCCAGAGTAGTTTCCATGAAAGGTTTACGCATGGCGCTGCCCGCGTTATTAATGAGAATATCCAGCCTTCCCCAAGTGGATTCTATCTGGTCACGTAACCTCTCAATCTCCTTAACTTCCGTTACATCAGTGGGCACGGCAATAGCTTGTCCATTTAAGGCCTTTATCTCTTGAACTGTTTCCTCTAAAGGGCCCTCACGCCGACCTGCTACTGCTATCATAGCACCTTCCCGGGCTAAGGCTATGGCTGCTGATTTGCCAATACCAGTTCCCCCGCCAGTTATCAGTGCTACTTTACCATCTAGTTTCATTCCATCACCTCATTTGGTTTACTTTTATCACCTGTTCTATAGGAAATTCTGTATCCACTAACATAATCCCTCTACCCCACCGCAAAAAGAGTGTCGACTTGACACTACTTCCTCTTATTAAATCTCTATCGCCTCAAAATTCATGCGTTCCAAAAATCGGCGCTGAAAATCTGGATGATCGGCCAATTCTACAAAAGTGGTTTGAGCCTGTATAATGGCCGCCTCCTGCCTTTTAGCCAAAGATACCAGTGCAGCGGCAGCGCCACTGGCAGCAGCATTGCCTATGGGTCGAATGATATCCAGCTTCACTTGTGGTACCAGCCCTAGTGCCACTATGTTAACCGGATCCAAATGATTGCCAAAAGCGCCAGCCAGATACACTTGCTGAATATCAGTCGGTAGCAGATTGGCTTTTTCCAGTAGCAGATCAATAGCAGTGCGTAGAGCAGCTTTGGCCATCTGCACCTGGCGTATATCCTGCTGAGTGTATACTAGTTTAGTGGGCCAGGCTCGCTGGGGATCATGCAGAACAAATTCTTCTCCATCGGGGCCTGACTGAATTATGGTCTGGTCACGTCCCTTATCATTGATAGTCCCATAACTGTCTATCCAGCCAGCTTTCAATAAAGCCGCCGTTAGATCGATCACTCCTGATCCGCATATTCCACGGGGGTAATCATTACCAATTACCCGATAGGCCAAACCAGCTTCTTCCTGGTATATAACTCGATCGATGGCTCCTTCTGCAGCTCTCATGCCGCAGCGGATCTGCCCTCCTTCCAGGGCCGGTCCGGCTGCCGCTGAGGCTGCCCATAATTTTCCCCTATTGCCAATTACTACTTCCCCATTAGTACCAATATCGATTAAGATAAATTTGGTTTTATTCCAATTGGGGATGTTTAGTAAACAGCTGACCGTATCTGCCCCTACAAAACCACCTATCTGCGGCAATACCACTATTTTGCCCCCCTGGTTCATGTTCAGATCAAGGCTACTCGCTGTGACCGTTAATTCATCAAGAAATAGTCCCTGGCAGGGATGAGTGGCTAACCCGGCTATCGGAAGTCCCAGGAAAAAGTGCAGCATGACCGGATTACCTACCACAACCATTTCATAAACATCCTTCACTGATGCAGCAGCAGTGGTAAGCAGGTCTTCGATCATAGCATTGATGTTGTTTATTAAAACCTGGTGCAGTTCAGCCAATCCATCCTGGTTCTCTAGACAGTAGCTTATTCGAGAAATAATATCAGCACCAAAGACCCGCTGCATATTGGGCTGTGATGATATAGCCACTGTTTCTTTACTCTCCAGGTCGATCAACCCTGCCCACAAGCTAGTACTTCCTAGATCCAAGGCCAGACCATAAGCGCGCGCACATTCACGACTGGCTCGTAATACTACCCCATCCATAAGTAAAGCATTTACTTCCAGGGAAGGCCGGCCTTTTCGATCCATACGGCTCAATTCCTGAAGAGTTTCCACCGGCATCATTAGATCTTGTTTCCCCAGTGCAGTCCGTAAACGCCGATGGATGGGAAGTGGATTGTGGGGATCCAATCCAGGCAACAGGATCCTTTGACAAGTGACCCTGCCTGGGCTATCAGTTTTCCATAGAACTGCACCATCGTCATGAGCAGATCTCTCATCCGGGAGTGTAACTGTCGCCGGGCCCAAAACAGTAGATCGACAGGCGACCCTTTCCCCCCGGTTGATCTCGTCAGGTAAAAGCAAGCTGCGTTCCATTTCATCCATGGGACTTAATTGGCCGGCAGACTTTACTTTGCATTTACCACAGATCCCCCGACCACCACAGGTTCCCCCAGGGTCGAATCCCGCTTGGGTCAACGCCTCCCACAGACTTTTGCCCAGCAAAGTCCATGCCACCCTCTGCTGGCCATCAGGAGTACTTATCTGGATCTTGATCGGTTCACTCACTATGATGCCTCCACTAATAACTAGCCTGCATATACTTGTTTCTGTGCAAAGAAACGGCAAGGTGCGATTTCTGACTTATTCCAATCATACTCCAAACAATATAGAAATAACAGGAGAGGCCTTATCTTGCATAGGATAGTGCCTCTCTCGTCATCACCTGCTAACACTTCACTAATCAACCCATCACAATATCCAATAACGTCTCATAGCTGTCCACAACTTCATACACTACAGAATCCGTGCTGATGGCCTTAAAATGTTCCCGGGCACAGTGGATTTTTGCTTTTTCTACCTCGCGAATCTGCATAGTGGACATGGAGCCTTTCGTCTCAGCTATGAAGTAGATATGCTTCACCTTGTCCTCATGAAATGCTATTGCCCAGTCCGGGTTATATTTTCCTACCGGGGTACTGATAAAAAAGCCTCTGGGCAGCTTCACATATATCGCCACCTCATTGCTGATATCCATTTTTTCTGCAAAGGCTCTCTCATTGCCAGAATCATAGAGAATGTGGTCATATAAATGTTTTTTCGCAGGCATGACGTTTACACCCAGCTGTCCTTTTAGATTTGGCTCGGTGAAAATCGTAGTGTCATGGACTGCTTCCAGCTTATTGTAAGTGATGTGCTGAATGATGGTGGTAGCTTTCTGCTCATTAATAATCTGGCTTGTTTTGATGATGAATTCCTCAGGATTGTCGGCAAACTGATTAAATACAGCTTTTTCGATTCCGCTTAAAATGCTCACCACCGCTTGCCTGGTAAGTCCAGTTTCGGAAACCACTTTCCCCACCAGATCATATTTTACTGCTGCGTTTGGGGATAGTTTGGCTTTATAAACTTCGTCTACCTCTTTCACAAATGCGGTTCCCTGCTGCAATTGTTCCCTTGATTGGATATCGGTCATAGTACCGGTTTCAACTTTAAAAAATATCCTCGAGACACGAAGTTCCCGGTTCAACGCTGATATAGCTTTCCGAATCAGTTCATCCTGGTCGAATTCCACCACATATACGGATTTGGCATTTATCTGCGACCAAAGCTTCCGGAATTCTGGCAAGCCCAATTTAGAGCGGTCCAGTTTTAATTCAACGTTATTATTTCGTGCGTTCTCCGGCTGCATGAGTCGGCTATCGTAAATAGAATCGAGAATCGCTATGATAGACTCTTGGTAATCCGCAGCCTCCTCCGCGATTTCAACATTGCCAGTCTTTTTATCCTCATAATACTTATCAGTGAGAATGCCTTTCCTTATATATCTGCTGGTAATTAGTCCTTCGTAAATAATTTGGGCAAGATCCATATCAATAATCTGTTCAGCGCCGCTGGTATCTTTAATGACTTTGTTCTTAAAGAGATCTACCGTTACCTTGCGAGGCCGATCAGCTACAGCCTCAGCCAGTTCATTTTGCAGTCCTTTAGCAAAACTTTCATAGCTCTCATTAGCAATTACGGTAAGCACATTGACATTATGGACATCCTCCCCCAGCAGATTGGTATCCATGCGTTCGCCATTTTGATTAACCGATAAACGCAGCCCTCTCCCAACCTCCTGCCTCTTGCGGACATCGCTACCACTCTGCTTCAATGTGCAGATTTGAAATACGTTGGGATTGTCCCACCCTTCACGAAGCGCAGAGTGCGAGAATATGAACCGAACCGGTTCTTTACAATCCAGCAAACGCTCCTTGTCTTTCATAATCAGTTCATAGGCATCCACATCATCGGAGGTACGCTCTCGTCTATCCCCCAGCTTGCTGTCTATTATACGATGGCTTTTTTTATCAATGGAGAAATACCCGGCATGGGTTTCTTCAGCAGTTATGCTGTCCAAATATCGCAAATATCCATCTCCATCGCCGATTTCAAGCTGAAGGTTACCGATGATTTGCTTATATTCTTCTTCAAACATATCGGCATAAAGGCCATTAAATGCTTGTCCGGAGGCATCGTACTGCTTGTACTTGGCCACCTCATCAATAAAGAAAAGAGACAGTACCTTTATACCTTTATAGAATAACTGCCGTTCCCGCTCAAGGTGAGAAAGGATAGTCTCCCGGATTTGGATACGGCGTAGCTGCTCCTCACTGACTGCACCTACCACATCACCGGCAAAGAGTTTGATACCATTAGTAAACTCAATAGAGCTATCCCGCCCGTCAATGCGCAACACAGTGTATCCATCTTTATATTCGGCCAGCTCACCAGAATTGGGGAACAGGTTATATCCCTCACTAACAATGCGCCTCGCCTTACGGACACGGTTGACACCCTTCACGTCGAATTCAATGGTGGCTGTAGGGTTGCCCTTGGACAGATTAATGCTTTCCAGATATGCATATCCTTCTGTGGCAGTGGTGCCAGTAACGGAAATACCCTTGACAGCAATTTTTTTCACCAGCCTTTTATTGTAGGCTTCCATGGCATCCATACGGTAAACCATGTTGTACACACTGTCCTTCTTATGTGTTGCCGAATAACGCAAAGTAAACAACGGGTTGAATTCTTTTAAGCGTTCTTTAGTCACTTTGCCTTCCACCGACTGAGGTTCATCGATGATCATGATAGGGTTGGTTTTCGCCAATATATCAATAGGCCTGCGGCTCCTGAACTCATCCAGCTTCATGTAAATGCGCCTCGCATCCTTGCCTCGGGCATTAAACGCTTGGGAGTTTATAATCATCACATTGATAGCGCTGTCGGAAGCAAAGCGATCAATTTCGGTAAGCTGGGCAGAATTATAAATGAAATAACGGATCTTTTTCCCGTATTCCTCCGCAAAATGTTCCTCAGTAATCTGAAATGACTTATACACGCCCTCACGTATGGCGACACTGGGCACAACAACAATGAATTTACTCCAGCCATAGCGCTTGTTTAGTTCGTACATGGTTTTAATATATGTATAGGTCTTACCGACGCCGGTCTCCATTTCCACGGTCAGGTTATAACGCCCTTCCAATTGTCTGGATGGCTCAATCTGATTGCTGCGCTGAACTCTATTGATATTCTCCAATATAACGTCATCAGTTAATTCCGGTACAAGTTGGGAGTTGCCAAAACCGGTAAAGCGTTCCTTATCATACAGGGTTATCTGATCATTTTTCACATAACCCTTGTCCATCCTATAGCTAGGCGTGAGATAAGGTTGTCCGGCAAACACATCGCACACCGCTTTGGCCGCCTCTGCCTGGAATTTCTGATGTTTGAATTGCAGTTTCATGTGCCGCCACCTCCCGAACTAGTGCATTTTGCCCAAACTGAATTATCTTTAGTTGGGAAAATTCTGATTCTATCTACTTTGATTAAATCATCAATACTTGTGTGTATCGGTCAGAAATATCAAAAACCCTAATCGTGCTTCTGCCCGTCATCCTTATTATCATTTGCATCCTCAATGACACCTCCAAGAACCCTTGAAAAATCAATGGCATTCCTTTCGGTTATTACTGGCCTGCCAGTATCCATTTCAATTTCCCTTCTAGCGTTTCCAGCTATGCGACCGCCACGCCGTGCAACTTGCCTGCTTTCATCGAAAGTCTGCGGTTCCGTGGTCTTGGAAATCTCGGCCGTGGTCGCTTCGGCAAGCATGTTTAACACCAGTTCCAACGTGGACATATTGTCACGGAGGTTTTCTTTTTTCAGACCTTTTAATCGTTTATACTGATGGGTGGTCATGCCAGACCACGCCCTGGTGATTTCGTCAGTTAGGATGGCGTACTCCATGCCTTGCTTGACGCCACGGTTGTCCCACTCGTCGGTCAGCTCCTTACGTACTTGAATGGCTTGCAACCGCTGGTTGATCCACTCTCGAGTATAGCCCTTCTTCAAATATGTAGCGAGAGCACGATCAATGGTAAGTTCAGGGTCGATTGTTTCTTCGATTCGTTCACTTCCAACCTGGGCAAGCCAGAGCTTAAAAGGTTCGGCTTTGGGTGACGGGATGGACTGAATAATGCGGAGCAATTCCTCCGTATTAGCCACGTCTGTCTTGTATCGTTTTCCGTCTGCAGCTTTTAATTTCAGTTGCTTACAATTTGTAAGCAACTGAAATCCTTCTTCAATAAGCCGTTTTTTCAAAACAGCCCAGTAAGTGCTTGCACTCCGTGGCGTTGGCTGATCTGTCAATACCGATACTACATCCACGATGGAGAAATACCATTCTTCGGCTTCCTCATCCCAAGCGGTACGGATGCGTTTATCCTCGAAAAGTTGGATTTTATTTTCATTATCCATCGCGTAATCCCCCAAACTTATACTTCTTACCAAACCTGACATATACCTTCAGTTTGAAATATTACTAGTGAATATACAAAGCAATATCACGTTCAGAGCTAAGTCCATGTCTTTCGCTGTCATCAAAGAACCCTCACCGAAGTATTCGGTGCAAGCAACTTGAAGATTTCCTCCACGTTGATTTTTTCGGGTGAGCTGGCAAAACTACTGTCCCGGAATACGGCACGCAGCGGTTGACGCCTTGCGATTTCCTTGATTACAGCTTCACTGATGTGCTTGTCAAAGCAGGCAATGAGATCGCCGTCATTATAGGTATGCACCTTGAATAATTCGGAATTCGGAGTGCCTAATTCGGAATTAGGGAGAATCTCCCCTTTAGTGTTTAACAACTCTGTTTTGTGCGGCAGGGAAAGGGGCAGACCCCAGTCCAGTAGACAGGCATAGAGCAAGTCCATATCAGTGCGGTCTTCTTTGATATTGTCTTCCATCAGGGCCAGCAAATCCTGGGTGTATTCTCCCGCGGCGTAGTAAACATCCTTCATATTGGTAGAATCTAGTTTGAGGACACGGAAGCCGATATCCAGGTTTTCGATACCTTCTTTTTCCTTGTTTTCTTCCTTGATTTTTTCTCCCGCGCGGCGGATACGCTCCTTGCCGATTTCGCA
>DBRE01000008.1 GCA_002305535.1 Syntrophomonas sp. UBA1376 | reverse complement strand
GTTCGAATCCCATCGTCTCCACCAATAAAAATGTCAGTCGTGAGACTGGCTTTTTTGTTTGTAATAAAGGGATTCGAACCCGAGAGGGCGCGAACGTTAAGCAAAATGACCTGGTAGGTCATTTTGTAGTGAGCGTAGGAGCCCGGTACCGGAGCAGAGCGAGGGTGGGCGACGTGCCACGGATGCGAAGCAGACGTGAATCCCATCGTCTCCACCATAAAAATGTCAGTCAACAGACTGGCTTTTTTATTTATAATAAAGGGATTCGAACCCGAGAGGGCGCGAACGTATGCCTAAAAACCGGTGCTTAGCGGTTCCGGTACTTTTTTGCAGGCAATTAGTTAGCCCAAATAACCATATTGCAAATTTGAAAGTTAATCCCCTGCAATAGCTTTACCTGGGCTGCAGATCTATTCTTATATTAGCCTTGAGAGCATTAGCAAGCTTACTAAGCGTTTTAATACTGATATTCTGCTCGCCACTTTCAATACGGGCGATTACCGATTGAGTTGTACCTGCACGTTGTGCTACTTCCTCTTGAGTTAAGCCACGCTGTATTCTCAAAGCAATAATTTGCCTGGTGAGTTCATATGTGACTTCCGACTCTGACCACATATCAGCAAAAGCAGGGTCTTTAAGGCTTTGGTTTATGTGTTTTTGAAGATCATCCATAACTAATTACCTCCTTTCGCGAGGTAGCTTTTTAAGCGTTTTATTGCTAGCTCTTTGTCTCTATCCAAAATACGCTGGGTTTTCTTTTTAAAGCCGTGGGTCAACAGTAATAATTGGCCAGATACAATAGAAAATAAAATGCGGTATTGATTTCCCTGATATATGGTGCGTAACTCCCAGATATTACGATCAACATTGCTGACTAAAGGATAGCCTAATTCAACGCCGAATTCTGATAGAAGTTGTAAGTTTCTTAGTATTTTAACCTTCGCCTTAACAGGAACCGCATCTATGAATTGTTTTACCGGTTCATTATTACCTTCTTTGTAATAAATAATATACCACTTCATGAATCCAATTATAGCATATATGCGATATTATATAAAACATCAAACGCCTAGTAAATATCCTAGAATTGTTATTCTGAGACATATTAATACTTGATCAGCGCTGAATATGTCGTGAATACCAGTCAGACTGAAAAAAATATGTCTCGGAATACTGCCCAATAGAAAATTTCCCCTCCTATAAATGTTACTCAATATGTGCTTATAACTCTGTTTTGGAACACTTTATTAACCACTGATTTTTACTACAAATAATAAAAACTGGCTTTTTTTGTTATTATCCCCCATAGCAGGTTTAACCGTCATACTAGGACATTATCGCTGATTAACAACAAATTACTCGAAAATTGTTGTCTTAATATGTTATTACTAATACAATTGAACCAAAGTTGTTAAAAAAACCTAAGCCATTCCATCGATGTTGCTATGATTTCGTTGATAAAGGCTAGGGCGATGGGATACAACTAAGCTTTTTAGGTTGGATTAGGGAAATACTGCATGATGTAGATGGTTAACACATTGAGACCATATTTCTACATGAGCACTGGAAAAGTGTTTATTATGAATTGAGGGAATGGGCCTTATGTCATTTAAGATTTTGGTTGTAGGAGCTGCAGAGGCTGATTATCAAATTATTGAGGATGCTATGAATGAATGCTGTCTTTTGACGGCAGCAGATGATCATGAAGCCATATGCCAAATAGACATGCATCCCGATATCAACCTAATCATCCTCGACTTGAGCACACCTGATCTGGATGGATTTCAATTCCTTGCAACCCTAAATTCCGATGATCGATACAAGAAAATGCGCACTATTCTACTTACCAATGGTGATGAACTTGAGAATGAGGCCAAGGGATTGAAATTGGGTGCGGCTGACGCTATTCGTAAGCCCCTTCGGGGTGAATCCTTTCAATCTATAATCAAACTGCATTTGCAACTGCTAGAACAGCAAGCTTTTATCAAAACCATCTTCAAACAAGCTCCCATTGGTATAGCGATTTCCTACGGTACTGAATCGTCAACCACGNNGGACAAAAGAAGAACTATTAGAGCTTGGTTGGGCCAAGATCACCCATCCTGACGATTTGGAGGAAGACCAAAGGAACTACCACAGGCTTCTATCAGGGGAAATCAACAACTATTCCATGGAAAAACGCTATATTAAGCCTGATGGCTCCATCGTATGGGTAGATATGGTGGTGGCTTCCTTGAATGTAGCGAATGATGACAATATTAGAAGCATTTGTTTGACCCAGGACATAACCAAGCGAAAAAAGATGGAACATGATTTGATCGAAAGCGAACGCAGCAAATCAGTGCTTCTCTCCCACATTCCAGGTATGGCTTACAGATGCAATTATGATCGAGAGTGGACTATGCAGTTTGTTTCGGCCGGATGTTTCGCATTGACCGGCTATGCTCCGGAAAACCTTTTATACAACAGAGACCTAACCTATAACGATTTGATCGTACCCGAATATCGTGAACCTATATGGGAAGAATGGGCACGTACCCTGGCCAAGCGACAGCCTTTCAAGTATGAATACGAAATCACGACAGCCCAGGGCGAGCGAAAATGGGTCTGGGAGATGGGCGAAGGGGTTTTTAATGACCAGGGGGAAGTCGAAGCCCTGGAAGGAATAGTTCTGGACATCTCTGAGCGCAAGGAAATGGAGAATCATCTCCGCCATCATTATGAACATGATATCTGGACAGGCCTACCTAACCGCCGATATTTAGAAAAGCTGTTAAAACACGATGTCGAGTTATGGCCATGGCAGAAAAGAGCTCTGGTGGGCATAAATCTCAGTACTGTGAATGCACTGACTATGACTTATGGGTTTCATTATACTCAGGAAGTGATCAAGCAAATAGCTAATGCGCTCCAATCCCACTGCAATGATAATTGTGGATTATATCATACCTATGAATATCGATTTGTTTACTATATAAGATCATATAATGGTCAAGATGAACTGGCAGCCTTTTGTAAAGCTGTTGCGAATACAATAGAATCCTTGCTGGCTGCGGAAAGAATTGGCGCAGGCATCGGGGTTATTGAAATGGATCAACACAATAAACATGATGTTGATCAGCTTTTGAAAAACCTTCTGATTGCATCAGAGAAAGCCCTGGGTAATGATGACCAGGACTTTGGCTTTTGTTTTTTCAACCAAGCCATGGAAACAGAAATACTGCGTGAGGAAGAGATCACACGAGAACTCGCCCAAATTGCAGTCAATGAACATGATGAACGATTATTTCTATTGTTCCAGCCGATTGTAGATCTCCAAGCCAATCAGATCTGCGGCTTTGAGGCTTTAGCCCGACTGGATAGTAATAAGTTGGGCCTAATACCACCGTTGGAATTCATTCCTATAGCTGAGAAAACCAAGCTCATTATCCCCTTGGGCAAAAAAATCATCCTGCAAGCCTTCAATTTCTTAAACAAGCTGAAGGAGAATGGATATGATTCAGTGGGAGTATCCATCAATATTTCTGCTATTCAACTACTGCGGGATGATTTCACACAATATCTGTTGGAGATGATAAATGAAAGGCGGGTTGATCCAGCCAATATTGGGCTGGAGGTTACTGAATCAGTATTTGCTTCCAACTATCAGGAAATAAACAGTATTCTTGGTGAGCTGAAAAGTTTGGGAATTAAGATCGCGATAGACGACTTTGGTACAGGCTATTCCTCTCTGGCACGGGAAAGAGAATTGAAC
>DBRE01000098.1 GCA_002305535.1 Syntrophomonas sp. UBA1376 | reverse complement strand
ATCTAAATAATAACGCATAATGGTTAC
Source organism: Syntrophomonas sp. UBA1376 (assembly GCA_002305535.1). Lineage (GTDB taxonomy): Bacteria > Bacillota > Syntrophomonadia > Syntrophomonadales > Syntrophomonadaceae > DTU018. Next base: position 3,556 of record DBRE01000098.1, on the reverse strand, counting down.
CTGTTGTTCCTGATGGGATAGCTTGCGGATAGCCTTTAACACTATAGCTGCCATTTCTTGTCTTTCAAATAACTCCGCAGGGGATTCTTCAGTGAGCAACTTGGATATATAAAAATTCATATCCGATGCCGGTATGGTGCGTTGATTCCGTTTAACCTGGTTCCTGCCGGAATTAATAGCTATAGACATTAACCAAGGGAAAAACTTATCTGGATCCTTAAGCTGATGGAATTTTTCAATTCCTTTGGCAAAGGTGTCTTGGGCAATATCTTCAGCTAGGAACCAATCTTCAGTTAAATAATAAACGTAGTTGACTATTCTGGAGTAATAGTTTTTGATTGCCCAGCGCCAGAGCGAGTCATCCCCGAACTCCGGTTTATTAGCCATAATCTTGGTTCCTCCCCTGGATAATTCAACTACAGCCTGTTAATAAATATTAAGATAACCAAAATATTGTTTATATTACTTATTCTACTATATAGTTTAACATATTTTCCCTTATATTTCGTCCCCGCGCTTGTGTGTCCTGAAGTAATGACTGTGCCGGAAGGAGGATGAAAAAGTCAGACCATGCTTTGCAGGAGATAAACGCGAATAGTGTATTGCAAAGATGACAGGCGCAGCGGGAAACACACGGAAACCAAGTTTGACTTCCTTGGCTACACCTTTTCTTTTACCACACTTTATTACAAATGTGATAAAATAATACCAAATAGTAATAAGAGAGGGAGATGATTTGGTGTTTGATTATCTGATGTCGCCTGAGCAGCTAAAGCTGCGTGATGAGACCCGGGATCTGATAAAATCACTGCCCCGGGAGTACATCTTGGATATGGATGCTGAAAAGATCAAGTATCCCAAAGAATTCATGATGGAAGCCGGGAAACGGAATCTTATCGGTATTAGGGTACCGAAAGAGTACGGCGGACGGGGTGGTCAATGGCAGGATGACATTATTGTGGCTGAGGAAATCTGTGTGCCGGGCTACATTTTTGGGTGTACCTGGGGTGTGACCGGTGATGTGGTAACAGAAGCCCTGGTTCATTTTGGAACGGAAGAGCAGAAGAAGAAGTTCCTGCCGTCTATTTGTAAAGGGGAAAAGTATGCAGCTGAATGTCTGACTGAACCCCGGGGAGGCTCGGATTTTTACGGAGCCACTACTATTGCCCGGCGTGATGGTGATGATTTTATTCTTAATGGGCAGAAGCGTTTTATTGTGGGCGGAGAAGGGGCGGACTATTTCCTGGTATATGCCAAAACTGATCCAGAAGCACCTGCCAACAAGTCCATGACCTGTTTTATGGTAGAGAGAGACATGGGGGTCAAAACTGAATATATTTATAATCTCATGGGATCCCGGGGGGGCGGCACTGCTCGGGTGGTTTTCGAGGACGTGAGAGTACCCAAGGAAAATGTTATTGGAGAAGTAAACGGCGCGGGAAGAGTATTCAACCAGATGATGATCCCGGAACGATTTGGAACCGCAGCCATGACCATTGGGGCGGCCCGTCCCGCGCTGGAGATTGCCACGGATTACAGTACTAAACGTAAAGCCTTTGGAACTGAGATCAAGAACTTCCAGGCTGTTAGTTTCAAGGTAGCGGAAATGGTCACCAAACTGGACAGTGCCCGGGCGATGATCTACACTACGGCACTGGCCATTGATTCTGGCCAAGTAAAAGCTAGCCGCTGTCGGCGCATGGCCTCGGAATCCAAAAAGTTTGTGACAGAACAATGCTGGGATGTGGCTAATCTAGCTATGCAAGTGATGGGCGGCATTGGTTACACTGATGTTTATCCGATTGAAAAAATCGTGCGCGACTTAAGATTATCTATGATATGGGTCGGTACCAATGAAATAATGAGCCTGATCATTCAACATGAGTATTATCGTGAAAGACTGGAAGAGGTGGCTTCCGGGAAAAAACGCAACAGCGAATTGGATGCTCTGAACGCCTTCGCCGAAGGGGAAAAAATCTACGAATAAGCATTGGGAGGGGGACTTATTGTGGAATCAAAATGGCAGGAGATGTATCGCAGTAAATTGATGACGGCCGATGATGCGGCTAAGCATATTTCTAATGGGATGTTGATGGCGTCAGGATCGATCAACGCTCAGCCACAGGCTCTGTGCAATGCTGTCGGTGAACGTATGGCCTCAGGAGACCTGCGTGATGTACGATTTCTGTTTTCATTGTCAGCCCGACCGGGGTCGGTGCATAATCCCGAGCTAATTGAAAAGATGCTGCAGAATGGCAATATGCTGGATGCTATGTATGCCGGGCCTCTGGAGCGCTATTTTATGGATCAGGGCAGCTATTCTTACGTTCCTCACCGTTTGTTTGATGGCCCCATGATGACGGCCCGGGTGGGACTGGATGCTGCGGTTATGGTCGTTTCTCCTATGGACAAGCATGGCTTTTTCAGCACTGGAACGAATCCGGACTATGTCTACGGGTTTATTCGTCGTAATCCGGGGTGTGTTATATTGGCCGAAGTTAATAAATACATGCCTCGATCTTATGGAAACAATCATTTTCATATCTCTGAACTGACCGCTGTAGTAGAAAACGATCTTCCTCTGGTGGAACTTCCTGACTTACCTTTGACTGAAAAGGACGAAAAGATTGGCCAATATATAGCCGAAAGAGTCCCGGATGGAGCCTGTTTACAGTTGGGGATCGGTGGTATACCCAATGCGGTGGCTAAGTATCTGACCGATAAGAAAGATCTGGGGATCCATTCGGAAATGCTGTGTGACAGTATGGTGGATCTTTATGAAGCGGGGGCGATAACTGGTAACCGTAAGAAACTTCTACCGCGCAAGTGGGTAGCCAGTTTTGCCTTTGGCTCCAAGCGATTATATGACTTTATAGCCGAGAACCCCCTGGTGGAAATGTATGATTCGGAGTTCGTCAATGATCCCTATAACATTGGCCTGAATGATAATGCCATTTCTATCAACTCCACTCTGGAGGTGGATCTGACCGGACAGTGCTGCTCTGATGCCATAGGTAATAAGCAGTATTCGGGAGCCGGGGGACAAATGGACTTTATTGAAGGCACTTGGCGCTCCAAGGGTGGAATGGCCTTCCTGGCCCTGTATTCTACCTATGAGACCAAAGACGGCGAGCTGAAGTCGCGTATCGTGCCTACTCTGCGGGAAAATTCGATGATAACCACTACCCGTAATGATGTGCAGTATATTGTGACCGAATATGGCGTGGCCTGGTTGAAAGGATTCAACCTTGACCAGCGAGCTAAGGCATTGATCAAAATTGCTCATCCGGACTTCAGAGATCAATTGGAATTTGAAGCCCGGCAACTACGATATCTTCGCTAAACCCAAGCAACGGGTGTCCTGGCCAACAGGGCACCCGCTTTTTTGTTTTGTATGATCCATTTTGATCGGCACTTGCAATGCCTAGGCCCACTCACTTGTGATATGGCTCGCCTTTGATGATCTTGAATGAACGGTATAACTGTTCGGCCAAAATCAATACCGCCATGTGGTGGGGGAAAGTCAAGGGGGAAAAAGAGAGGGTGAAATCAGCCC
>DBRE01000037.1 GCA_002305535.1 Syntrophomonas sp. UBA1376 | reverse complement strand
GGAGTAGTAACTGCTATTTAATTAGGTTAACCTAATAACCAGATAATCTCATAGAGTAGCAGGGGAACTCCCCTGCTCTCGTAGCCTATTAAAATAATTATCCGCCCTCACCCTTTATTGACAGCCGCTCGGCCTTTGTGATAGAGTATTCTAGGTATTTTGTGCGAAGGATGGAGGTGTCGATGTAATGAGAGTCGGAATTACTCTGGCCTGTTCAGAGTGTAAACAGCGCAACTATTCAACCACTAAAGACAAGAAAACGCATACTGAAAAGTTTGAGGTTCGTAAGTATTGCAAATTCTGCAATACTCATACAGTTCATAAAGAAATCAAGTAAAGCCGGGGATGTGAAAAACCTGTGAGCAAAACAAATTCACCCGCCAAGAAACAAGGGGTAACTCTGAAGACACGCTGGGAAAATACTACCGAGTATTTCCGGAGTGTGTACAGTGAGTTGAAAAAGGTACATTGGCCCGATCGCAGACAGCTGATTGGCTATACAGGTGTGGTTCTTTTCGCCGTAACCTTAATAGCGCTGATCATTTGGGTATTTGACCTGGGCCTGTCAGCCTTGATGAGGCTGATTTTTGACGCGTTTGCCTAAAAGACTGAGTGGAGGAGGTGGTTTCCATTACGGTCGAACAGGAACTGAACCAGAATCATCCTGAGGAAGGCCAGGATAAAATGAATTATATCGGGGAGTGGTATGTTGTACATACCTATTCCGGTTATGAAAACAAGATCAAAGTGGATCTGGCTAAACGGGTTGAGTCCATGGGTATGCAGGACAAAATCTTCGAGGTACTGATCCCCGAAGAACAGGAGATCGAATACAAAGGCGGTAAGCGCAAGGTCACTTTGAAGAGGGTATTCCCAGGATATGTTATCGTCAACATGATCATGGATGAGGACTCCTGGTACGTTGTTCGCCATACTCCTGGTGTTACCGGTTTTGTGGGAAGTGGAACCAAACCGATTCCGCTGCAGCGTGAAGAAATAGAACGCATTTTGAAGCAGATGGGACTTATCGAAGGTGCCAAGCCTAAGATCATTGATGTTGAAGTAGGAGAAAGCATACGGGTTAAAACCGGACCTTTTGCCAACTTTGAAGGAGTGGTCAGGGAATTATTATCTGACCGCGGCAAGATCAGGGTTAATATATCAATGTTCGGCAGGGAAACCCCTGTAGAACTTGATTATGAACAAATTGAAAAAATGTAGGTAGGAGGTGAAAAAGTGGCCAAAAAGGTAGTTGGCAAAGTGTCCTTGCAGATTGAAGCCGGCAAAGCAACACCAGCACCACCAGTGGGACCAGCATTAGGTCAGCACGGTGTCAATATTATGGGTTTCTGTAAGGAATATAATGCTAAAACCGCAAATCAGACGGGATTTATCGTCCCCGTAGAGATCACAGTATACGAAGATCGTTCTTTTACCTTTGTTTTGAAATCTCCACCCGCCTCAGATCTGCTCAAAAAAGCAGCTGGTATTGATAAAGCTTCGGGAGAACCAAACAAGAAAAAGGTTGGAAAAGTACCCCGGGCTAAGTTGGTTGAGATTGCCGAGACTAAAAAAGATGACTTGAATGCATCTGATTTGGATGCAGCTGTGCGTATGATCGAAGGAACAGCGCGTAGCATGGGTCTGGAAGTAATCGATTAATAAAGTGGGAGGATGTAATTCATCCGCTATACCACAGGAGGTCATAATTATGAAGAAAAGCAAAGCCTATAGAGAAAGCTTAACCAAGTTTGATCGCCACCATTTGTACGAACCCAGTGAAGCACTGGAAATCGTGAAGCAAATGGCAACTGCTAAATTTGATGAGACGATCGAAGTCCACATTAAATTGGGCGTTGATCCCCGTCATGCTGACCAGCAGGTCAGAGGAACAGTAAGTCTGCCCCATGGAACGGGTAAGACCCGTCGTGTATTGGTATTCGCCAAAGGTGAGAAAATTAAAGAAGCTGAGAATGCCGGAGCCGACTATGTTGGCGGTGAGGAACTGGCCGAAAAGATCCAGGGCGGATGGTTTGACTTCGAAGTTGCGGTAGCTACCCCTGATATGATGAGTGTAGTTGGGAAATTAGGTAAGATACTGGGGCCGCGTGGCTTAATGCCTAATCCCAAAGCTGGAACCGTCACTTTCGATATCGAACGTACCATAAATGAATTGAAAGCTGGACGTATCGAATACCGGGTTGACAAGACTGCCATCATTCATGCCCCCATCGGCAGAGCTTCCTTTGATATTGACAAGCTGATGGAAAACCTGAATGCCTTTGCAGAAGCTTTGATAAAAGCTAAACCTGCGGCAGCTAAAGGCCAATATATGCGTTCAGTGACGGTTTGCTCCACCATGAGTCCTGGGGTTAAAATTAATCCCCTTGTTCTGATGACAGCTAACCGGTAAAATACTAATGAAATTGAATATAAGCGACTGTAGACAGCCGGTGACTTTTTAAGGTCTTAAAGAACGTAGTTCGCCTGCCGAGGTTATGAAATAAGGACAAATATGTCATTCAAACCTCTGCATAAGCTGCAGAGGTTTTTTCATAGCTAAGCTGTTTACGCATCCGGTACAGAAAGGGGTGACAACCGAATGCCTAATATTGAAGCCAAAAAGAAAGTTGTAGCCGAATTACAGCAAAAAGTTGAAGATGCTACTCTGGTAGTGTTTACAGATTACCGGGGACTGACTGTGGGTGAGATGTCTGTCCTGCGTGGCAAACTCAATGTCCCCGGGGTTACTTATCAGGTGGTAAAAAACACCATGATGGAATTCGCACTAGCCAATAGTGGCCATGAAGATATCATTGAATATATTTCTGGCCCCAACGCAGTTATTTTCAGTAACGAAGATCCGGTAGGTCCGGCGAAAGCTGTTTATGAATTCATAAAACAGCATAAGAAACTCGAGGTCAAAGTGGGAATCCTGGAAGGACAGCTAGTCACTGCTGATAAGGTTAAGGCTCTGGCTGAACTACCATCCCGGGAGGCTCTTATTGCTCAGGTACTGGGAACTATGCAGGCTCCTATCACCAGCTTGGTTTATGTTCTCAATGCCAACTTGACTGGTCTGGTACGGGCCTTGGATCAGGTACGCGAACAAAAGGCAGGCTAATCGCCAGCTAAATTAAAAGTTTTAGGAGGTTATAAAATGAGTAAAGTACAGGAAGTTATTGATATTGTTAAAGGTTTGACCGTGTTGGAACTGTCAGAGCTGGTTAAGGCTCTGGAAGAAGAGTTTGGTGTTAGCGCTGCCGCTCCCGTAGCTGTTGCTGCTGCTGCCGCCCCTGCTGCTGCCGAAGCTGCCGAGGAAAAGACCGAGTTTGATGTTATTCTTACTTCCTCTGGAGAAAAGAAAGTCAATGTTATCAAAGTGGTTCGGGAAATCACCGGCCTAGGTCTGAAAGAGTCCAAAGACCTGGTTGACGGTGCCCCCAATCCCATCAAAGAAAAAGTCAATAAGGAAGAAGCCGACAGCATCAAAGCTAAAATCGAAGAAGCTGGCGGTTCTGTAGAGATTAAATAGTATTACCCGTAAGATAAAAAATCAATAAATCCACTTTCAATAGCAGTGCAATGAAAGTGGATTTATTTTTTTGGTCAAAATCAAATTGAGATTTTTCAGCCTAAGATTGGTATTGCTGCATATATTTTTCTGGTATACCCTTAATATAGGTTTAAACTGTCAATAGAAGGGAAATGATGATGGATGAGAAAACGAGTCTGTTGTGCCCTTTTGCTGTTGAGTTTCCTATTGGTGAGTCCTGTACCGGCTTGGGCCCAGGCGGTAGACTGGCGGGTTATCTGGCAAGACGATGGATCCATATTGGAAATCGTTGAACTCGAGAGGACTGATTTGGCTCTGGAGGAAGGAGAGTGGCAATCAACTACCGACAGCCAGAACAAATTGATCTTAACCAGACAGACTGCTGATTGGAAGGATTATCAGCAGCTATCCGATCGCCTTCCGTTGAAGGTAAAGAGCCGTAATTTCTTGGTACTGAAGGTAGCTACCTTCAATACTGAGAACTTCTCGGCAGCCCCCGAAGGCCTTTATGCTCAAATAGCTGCTTGGCCGGATGCCCAGCTTTCTGTGAAACTCCCGGGCGTTATTCGTGATCATTCGGCTGATAGAATAGTTGACAGTCAGGAAGCTGTTTGGGAACTTAACCGTCTCGATCATATTATCAATGAAGAATTGCTGCTCAAAGCTACGTTTTTCGATGGGTTACTATTATCTATCACCCTAGTAGGGCTAGCCGTGATCATCATAGGACTCTTTTTCCTGCGCAGTATCAACCGCGTACATAAACTGATAGAAACCGAGTATTCTTTAGAAAATATTGAACTGGAAGAGGCTGATAACAGCACTACAGGAACCGAAGAACAATAAATCTAAATCATTCCTTGACTGCCACATAGTCTTGTGCTAACATTAATAATTGCTATTCCGATTAATGTAGAAGAAGTATGTCTTGGAGAGACGTCTAGACGCTTAAGGTTAAAGCGAGGTTAAGTAGAGACCTTGCTTTTCACTCTTTTGGGATTAAATAGAAGGGGTGAATGCTGTTAATGGCCCACATCGAACGATACGGAAGAGTAGAACGACTCAGCTATTCCCGGATCGCAGAACCCATTCAACTACCGAATCTTATCCAAGTACAAAAAAACTCCTATGAGTGGTTCTTGGAACACGGTCTGCGCGAAGCCCTCAATGAGGTATTTCCCATCAAGGACTTTACCGGCAATCTCGAACTAAGTTTTATTGATTACAGTCGAGGGGAACCAAAGTATTCTGTTCACGAGTGTAAAGAAAGAGATGTGAGCTATCAGGCTCCCTTAAAACTGAAGGTTCGATTAACCGACAAAGAGACCGGGGAAATTAAAGAATCCGAGGTTTACATGGGTGATCTCCCCCTGATGACTGATAAGGGAACCTTCATTATTAATGGAGCTGAACGTGTAGTGGTCAGTCAGTTGGTAAAATCACCGGGGGTTTACTTCAGTGACCGGCTGGATGTATCTGGTAATGTGCTGTACGGTGCTACTCTGATCCCTAACCGGGGTGCCTGGTTTGAGCTGGAAATGGATAGTGCCGGGGTCATCTATACGCGTATTGATAAAACCAGAAAAATACCAGTCACCGTATTGCTGCGTGCCATTGGTTTTGAAACCAATGAGGACATAATGGAATTGTATGGTGGGGACGAGGCGATTGTAACTACCTTAGAAAAGGATCCCACCACTAATAAGAAAGAAGCTCTTATTGAGTTTTATAGACGGCTGCGCCCGGGAGAAATGGCTACCGAGGATGCCGCTGAACAGCTTTTGAAGAATCTCTTTTTCGACCCCCGTCGCTACGATATGGCTGCCGTGGGGCGCTACAAGGTAAATAAAAAACTGGAACTGAACATCCCAGAAGATGTACGCCATCTGACTATAGAGGACATTACTCACACCATTGGCTATGTAATAAAACTGATCAATGGCCAGGGTAAAACAGATGTGATAGATCATCTTGGCAACAGACGCCTGCGTTCCATTGGAGAGTTGCTGCAGAACCAGTTCAGGACAGGCCTGGTACGAATGGAGCGCGTGGTTCGCGAGCGGATGAGTATCCATGATGTAGATACTCTGACTCCTCAGGTATTGATCAACATTCGGCCTATTACTGCCGCAGTGAAAGAGTTCTTCGGCAGCTCTCAGCTATCCCAGTTTATGGATCAAACCAACCCCTTAGCCGAACTGACCCACAAGCGTCGTCTGTCCGCTTTGGGACCAGGTGGTCTGACCAGGGAAAGAGCAGGGTTCCAAGTGCGTGACGTGCACCATTCTCACTATGGTCGTATATGTCCCATAGAGACCCCTGAAGGTCCAAACATTGGGTTGATCGGTTCACTGGCAACCTTTGCTCAGGTCAATGATTTCGGTTTTATCGAAACACCCTACCGCAAAGTAAATAAAGCAAAAGGCCAAGTGACCGGTGAGATCAGTTACTTATCTGCTGATGAAGAAGAAGACTTTTATGTAGCCCAGGCCAATTCTCCCCTGGATAAGAAAGGCCGTTTTATAGGGGAAAGGGTAGAAGCCCGCTATAGGGAAGAGATCCTGGAAGTGCCCATAGAACGGGTCGATTACATGGACGTTTCCCCCAAGCAGGTATTCAGTGTAGCTACATCGCTTATCCCTTTTCTGGAAAACGATGATGCTAACCGGGCTCTCATGGGGGCTAACATGCAGCGCCAGGCTGTACCCTTGATAAAAACGGAATCTCCTCTGGTGGGAACCGGTCTGGAATATAAGTCAGCTAAAGATTCTGGTGCAGTGGTGGTTACCCCCAAAGCTGGGGTGGTGCAATCAGTCAGCGCCGATAACATAGTGATCCAGCATGACGATGGTTCCAAAGAGACCTATCGCCTGCTCAAATTCATTCGCTCCAATCAGGGTACCTGTTACAATCAGCGTCCCATCGTGAGAGTCGGAGATCGGGTGGAAGCGGACGAAATAATCGCTGATGGTCCCAGTACCGATCAGGGCGAACTGGCCCTGGGGCGTAATGTTTTGGTAGCTTTTATGCCCTGGGAAGGGTACAACTACGAAGATGCCATATTGATTTCGGAACGGTTAGTAAAAGAAGATGTTTTTACCTCTATTCATATAGAAGAATACGAATGTGAAGCTCGTGACACCAAACTGGGCCCCGAAGAGATCACTCGTGATATTCCTAATGTATCAGAAGATATGTTGAAGAATCTCGATGAGCAAGGAGTTATTCGGGTAGGAGCTGAAGTTCGGCCTGATGATATCTTAGTGGGCAAAGTCACTCCCAAAGGAGAGACCGAATTAACTCCGGAAGAAAGATTGCTGCGCGCTATCTTTGGTGAGAAGGCCCGCGAGGTTAGGGACTCGTCCCTGCGGGTTCCCCATGGAGAAGCCGGCAAAATTGTAGCCGTAAAACGGTTTTCTCGTGAAAAAGGTGACGAATTACCTCCTGGTGTCAACCAGCTAGTAAGGGTATACATTGCCCAGAAACGCAAAATATCTGAAGGCGACAAGATGGCTGGACGTCATGGTAACAAAGGAGTAATATCCCGTATTTTACCGGAAGAGGATATGCCCTTTTTGGAAGACGGCACCCCGGTAGAGATCGTCTTAAATCCTCTCGGGGTACCCTCCCGTATGAACATCGGACAGATCCTGGAATGTCATATGGGCTGGGCAGCTAAAACCCTGGGGATCAATATCGCCACTCCGGTTTTTGACGGTGCCAATGAGGAGGATATTTTCACCAAACTACGGGAAGCCGGTCTGCCCGAAGATGGCAAGGCAGTTCTTTATGATGGGCGCACCGGAGAACGCTTTGATCATGATGTGACGGTGGGTTATGTGTACATGCTGAAACTGGCCCACTTGGTCGATGATAAAATACATGCCCGTTCCATAGGTCCGTATTCACTGGTGACCCAGCAGCCCTTGGGTGGAAAAGCCCAATTCGGGGGTCAGCGTTTTGGTGAGATGGAAGTATGGGCTTTGGAAGCTTACGGGGCTTCCTATACCTTGCAAGAAATTCTGACAGTGAAATCAGATGATGTGGTAGGCCGATTGAAAACCTATGAAGCCATTGTAAAAGGCGATAACATTCCTGAACCTGGTGTACCAGAGGGATTCAAGGTTTTGATCAAGGAACTGCAGAGTCTGGCTCTTGACGTACGGGTTCTATCTGATAACGATCAGGAAATCCAAATACAGGATATGGACTATGAGGTCAATGAGAAGGAAAAAGCTAAGGAACTGGGACTGGATATTCCTGAAACAGCAGTGGCCAGAGGTCCACAAGTTAGAACAACGGATATAGAAAAAGATTATGATCCAGGTGAGGAAGAAGAGGCTGATATCTTAGATACCGATGAAGAGATCGAGCCTGATTTGGGTGATCCCCTGGAGGATGATGATTTGGATGACCTGCTCCCAGATAATGAAAGCTGAGGGTAAGTCGGCAAGCACTAGAGACCATCCGTTTGGAAGGGAGAGACTGACTTGTTAGACGTGAATAATTTCGATCGGATCAAAATATCCCTGGCTTCTCCAGAGCAAATTCGCTCCTGGAGCAGTGGCGAGGTCAAAAAACCAGAGACCATAAACTATAGAACCCTACGTCCTGAAAAAGAAGGACTGTTCTGTGAGAAGATTTTCGGTCCGGTAAAAGACTGGGAATGTCACTGCGGAAAGTATAAACGAGTTCGCCATCGTGGTATCGTTTGTGACCGCTGTGGAGTAGAAGTCACTACCTCCAAAGTAAGGCGGGAAAGAATGGGCCATATCGAGTTGGCTGCTCCCGTATGCCATATTTGGTACCTTAAGGGGATTCCCAGCCGCATGGGACTGCTGTTGGATATGTCACCCAAAGTATTAGAAAAAGTAATTTACTTTGTTAACTATATAGTAATTGATCCTGGTGATACACCGCTTTTGAAAAAGCAACTGCTCAATGAAAGAGAATACCGGGAAAACCGGGAGCGCTATGGTGACAGTTTCGAAGCGGGCATTGGAGCAGAGGCAGTGAAGGCCCTTCTCAGCGAAATCGATCTGGAAACCATGTCTGGGGAGCTGAAGGAAGAAGTAGCTACCACTACCGGACAGCGTAAGAGCCGGGCGATCAAGCGTCTGGAAGTGACCGAGGCCTTCCGCATGTCGGGCAATGATCCCCAGTGGATGATTCTGGATGTATTACCGGTGATTCCTCCCGAACTGCGCCCTATGGTACAGCTGGACGGAGGACGTTTCGCCACTTCAGATTTAAATGATCTATATCGCCGGGTGATAAACCGTAACAATCGCCTCAAGAGATTGTTGGATCTGGGAGCTCCCGATATCATTGTCCGCAATGAAAAGCGTATGCTACAGGAAGCCGTTGATGCTTTGGTTGACAATGGGCGGCGCGGGCGTCCGGTTACCGGGCCTGGTAATCGCCCCTTAAAATCACTCAGTGATATGCTCAAAGGAAAACAGGGGAGATTCCGCCAGAACCTGTTGGGAAAACGTGTTGACTATTCAGGGAGATCAGTTATCGTGGTAGGCCCTAATCTGAAGATGCATCAGTGTGGCCTGCCCAAGGAAATGGCCTTGGAATTGTTCAAACCTTTTGTCATGAAGAAATTGGTCGATCGCAGTATTGCTTCCAATATTAAGAGTGCTAAGAAAATGGTAGAACGCGGCCGCGAAGAAGTCTGGGATATTCTTGAAGATGTTATCAAAGAGCATCCAGTTCTGCTAAATAGAGCTCCTACCTTGCATCGCTTGGGTATTCAGGCTTTTGAACCGGTATTGGTAGAAGGGCGTGCTCTACAGCTTCACCCGTTGGTTTGTACTGCCTATAATGCTGACTTTGATGGTGACCAGATGGCGGTTCATGTTCCTTTATCGGCTGAAGCTCAAACCGAAGCCCGGTTGTTGATGTTGGCCAGTAACAATATCCTTAATCCCAAAGACGGAAAACCGGTAGTAACGCCTACCCAGGACATGGTTATTGGCATCTACTATCTAACTTTTGTTAGTGAAGAAGAATGGGCTCGAGAAAATGTCAAAGCTTATTCCAGTCCGGAAGAAGCCCAGATGGCCTATGAACTTGGCCACATTAAACTCCATAGCAAAATTAAGGTGCGTATGCGGATGCCTCAACCCAATAGTGAAGAAGCTTCAGTGCAGCTGGTGGAAACATCAGTTGGCCGAGTTATCTTCAACGAAATCATTCCGGATCAACTGGGTTTCTATAACGAAGTGATAGATAAAAAGAAGCTCGGTAACATCGTCTACGAGTGCTATCGTCTGGAAGGCAACGCCAAAACCGCTATTATGCTGGATGGCATGAAGAGATTGGGATACAAGTTTAGCACCCAGGCAGGGATAACCGTTGGTGTGAACGATTTCGAAACCCCGGAAGCGAAAAAACACATATTAAGTGAAGCCGATCAAGCGGTAGATAATATCGAACAGGATTTCCAGGTGGGACTGATAACCGATGAAGAACGGCATGCTCAGGTAGTTGAGATTTGGAATCAAGCTACCGATGATATTACCGATGCCCTGAAAGAGTCCTTAAATGAAGAGAATCCAGTATATATGATGGCTACTTCCGGTGCTCGCGGTAACTTCCAACAAATAAGACAGTTAGCCGGTATGCGTGGCTTGATGGCTGATCCCTCGGGCAAGATCATCGACCTGCCCATCAAAGCTAATTTCCGAGAAGGACTTACCGTGCTGGAGTACTTTATATCCACCCATGGAGCCCGTAAAGGCTTGGCCGATACTGCTCTGCGTACCGCTGATTCCGGTTATTTGACCCGCCGCCTGGTGGATGTGTCCCAGGATGTTATTGTCCGTGAGGAAGACTGCGAATCAGTAGAGGGCATATGGGTGGAGAGAATCATGGAAGGCTCTCAGCTTATAGAACCATTGCATCAACGTATCATTGGTCGGGTTTCTCTGGATACTATCCTTCATCCTGAAACCGGTGAGATATTGGTAGAAGAAAACCAGATGATCGATGATGATACCGGTTATGCCATTGAGAGGGCAGGTATCGAAAAAGTAAAGATCCGCACCGTGTTGACCTGTAAAACCAAACACGGGGTCTGCCGTAAATGCTATGGGCGCAATCTGGCTACCGGATATAATGTAGAGATCGGTGAAGCAGTAGGAACTCTGGCGGCCCAGTCCATAGGTGAACCAGGTACTCAGCTGACTATGCGTACTTTCCACACTGGGGGTGTGGCAGGTGATGACATAACCCGTGGTTTGCCTCGCGTTGAAGAACTATTTGAGGTTCGTAAACCAAAAGGGCAGGCAGTGGTTGCCGAAGCATCTGGCTATGTCCGCTTTGCTGAAAACAAGGGGCGTCGTGAGATAGAGGTTCTTAGCAAAGAAGGCGTAGTATTGGGTGCCTACCCGGTTCATTACGGCTCCCGTCTCAAAGTTCAGGAGAATGATTTTGTGGAAATCGGTGATGCCTTAACAGAAGGGCCACTGAATCCTCATGATATCTTGAAGACCAAAGGACTGCAGGACGTGCAGCGTTACTTGCTGCAAGAAGTCCAAAAGGTATATCGCTCCCAGGGTGTGGATATCAGTGACAAGCATATTGAGATAATGATCAGACAAATGCTGAAGAAGGTCAAAATAGAGGATCCTGGGGACACCTCGATGCTGCCGGGTGCCTTCATAGATATATCCTTTTTTGAAGAAGAGAACCTGGAGGCTATTGTCCGGGGTGAGAAGCCGGCGGTTTGTTCACCCATGTTGTTGGGAATCACCAAGGCATCACTCAACACCGACTCCTTCTTGTCCGCTGCCTCTTTCCAGGAGACGACCAAAGTACTGACCGAGGCTGCCATCAAGGGGAAAGTAGATCACCTGATCGGTTTGAAGGAAAATGTTATCATCGGAAAACTGATACCTGCAGGTACCGGATACCCAGTGTATCGAAATATCGGCTTCCAGGAAGTGGAGGAAACACCTCAGGAACCTGTTGCAGAATAAACAAAAGGTTTGACGATGGTTATGCCAGGTGCTAAAATATTTAAGTGCGCGGAAAATAAGGGGATGCTAAAGTGATGTTTACTGACCCTGAGGAGGGTATGAGGTGCCACTAAAGGAAATACGCGAACACGCTAAAGTGATTGGTACCAAACAGGTGAACAAAGCCATAGCAAAAGGACAGGTTGACATAGTCTATCTGGCTCATGATGCAGAACCCCACATAATCGACCCAATTCGTGAATTGTGCAGCCAGAAGAATATCAAAGTGATCATGGTGGACACGATGGAAAGCTTAGGAAAAGCTTGCGAGATAGAAGTGGGGGCAGCAGCCGTGGCACTAATTCATAGTGATTAACCGGGGAAGGAGGTGCACTAAATGCCAACTATCAACCAATTAGTTCGCAAAGGACGCGAAAAGATGGAGAAGAAATCCGCCGCTCCTGCTCTGAAGAATAGTCCGCAGAAGCGCGGTGTGTGTACACGTGTTTACACCACTACCCCGAAGAAGCCCAACTCGGCATTACGTAAGATTGCTCGTGTTAGACTGGTCAACGGGATTGAAGTCACGGCCTATATTCCAGGAATAGGTCATAATCTACAGGAGCACTCCGTGGTTTTAATACGGGGAGGTCGTGTTAAAGATCTACCAGGCGTTCGCTACCATATCATCCGCGGTTCTCTGGATGCAGCTGGTGTTCAAAATCGTAACCAGAGTCGCTCGAAGTATGGAGCTAAACGACCCAAGAAGAAGTAGGAGGGAGGCAACTCATGCCTAGAAAAGGGCCTGTACCCAAAAGAGATGTACTGCCGGATCCCATCTACAACAGCCAGGTTTTTACTAAACTGGTTAATCAGATCATGTGGGACGGTAAAAAGAGCCTAGCAGAACATATCTGTTATGGGGCATTTGAGATTATTGAACAAAAAATGGGCAAAGATCCGATGGAAGTGTTTGAACAGGCCATGAAAAACATTACCCCATTGGTAGAGGTTCGTGCCCGACGGGTTGGCGGTGCTAACTATCAGGTACCGGTTGAAGTTCGTCCGGAACGCCGGCAAACTTTGGCAGTGCGTTGGTTAGTAACTTATGCCCGTAAACGCGGTGAAAAAACCATGGCCCAACGCTTAGCAGGCGAGTTAATGGATGCTTACAATAGCACCGGGGCCTCCTTCAAGAAGAAGGAAGACACCCATAAGATGGCCGAGGCCAATAGGGCGTTTGCTCATTATCGCTGGTAGGCGATCAAAGGAAGTAATAACGCAATGACTGAATTATCCCGAATAAGAAACATTGGCATTATGGCTCATATAGATGCCGGCAAAACAACCACTACCGAGAGATTCCTATATTATACCGGTAAAGTCCATCGCATAGGCGAAGTGGATAAAGGCACCGCTACGATGGACTGGATGAGCCAAGAGCAGGAGCGGGGTATAACCATTACCTCAGCGGCTACTACCTGCCTGTGGAAAGATCATGTGATAAACATTATTGATACGCCCGGGCATGTGGACTTTACAGTTGAGGTAGAACGGGCATTGCGCATACTTGATGGAGCTATTGGCATATTCTGCGCCGTGGCAGGGGTACAACCCCAATCAGAAACAGTCTGGCGACAGGCCGATCGCTACCATGTTCCTCGGATAGCCTATATCAATAAAATGGATCGCATTGGTGCAGATTTTCTGCATGTGGTCAACATGATCACGGATGTATTGGGATGTGCAGCGTTGCCAGTGCAACTGCCCATCGGCGCAGAAGATAGTTTTGCTGGTGTTATTGATCTGGTAGAGTTAAAAGCCTATGTTTATGAGGATGAAATGGGAGAAACTTTCATCGAGCGTGAACTTACTGCTGAAGAAGCTAGTCTAACTGAGCAGTACCGGATCAATATACTGGATCTGTTATCAGTGCACGATGACCGAATTCTGGAGTTATACCTGGAAGGTGAGCCTATCAGCGCCCAAGAGCTGTATAGATCCCTGCGGGAACTCACCCTGAGCAACCTGGTGGTGCCCGTACTATGTGGTTCTTCCTTCAAAAACAAGGGTATACAGATGCTCCTGGATGCAGTTGTCAAGTATCTACCCTCCCCGCTGGATATAGAAGCGGTTCAAGGAATAGATCCAAGCACCGGGATGGAGAAGGTTAGTCGCGCTAGTGTAGATGAGCCCTTAAGCGCGCTGGCTTTCAAGGTAGCTACTGATCCCTATGTAGGAAAGTTAACATATTTTCGAGTGTACTCCGGATCTCTTAAAGCAGGTGCTCCGGTTTACAACAGCCGCCGGGGACGCAAAGAACGCATAACTAAAATACTGAAGATGCACGCTAACCACCGAGAAGAAATCGATGAAGTCTTTGCTGGCGATATAGTAGCTGGGGTAGGCCTTAGGGAGACTGTAACTGGAGATACTTTATGTAATGAAGATAATCCCATCGTTCTGGAAAGCATGAACTTCCCAGAACCAGTAGTCGATGTGGCCATCGAGCCCAAGACCAAAGCAGACCAGGATCGCATAGGTGACAGTCTAAAAAGGTTGTCAGAAGAAGATCCTACTTTCCGTACCCGAATAGATGAGGAATCTGGGCAGATCATTATTTCTGGTATGGGAGAGCTCCACTTAGAGATCATAATTGATCGTTTGGTGCGGGAATTCAAAGTCAATGCCAATGTGGGGCGACCTCAGGTTTCTTATAAAGAGACTATTAGAGGCAAAGCTCGCACTGAATCCCGCTTTGAGAAGCAAAGTGGAGGCCGAGGTCAATTTGCCCACGTCATTTTGGAAGCTGTTCCATTGGATGAGGGTCAGGGCAAACGATTTATAAATAGATTGAGTGGTGATGTCATACCCAAAGAGTTCGTTTCAGCGGTAGAAATAGGCGTGATGGAAGCCTTACAGGCTGGGATACTAGCCGGATATCAGGTAGATGATGTCGAATTTAGTTTAGTGGGAGGATCATATCATGAGGTTGATTCTTCCGAAGTGGCTTTTAAGGTAGCGGCCAGTATGGCAGTAAAAGAATTGCTGGACAAAGGTGATTCTGCGTTGCTGGAGCCCATCATGGATATTGAAATTTTATCGCCGGAAGAATATGTGGGAGACGTCATAGCTGACTTAAATTCCAGGCGAGGTAGAGTTCTAGCCCTGGAAGATAACCGGGAAAGTAAAATAGTAAAAGGTACAGTACCTCTGGCTGAAACTTTCGGTTATGCCACCAGTTTACGATCAGCCAGTCAGGGAAGAGCAAGTTTTTCGATGCATCTGAAGAACTTTGCCGAAGTACCGGAATCGAAAAGCAAAGAAATTGTAGCCAGGCGATACGGCCTGCCAGTTTAATCTCAAGGCAAATTGGAAAGGAAAGGTGAGAACAGATGGCAAAGGCAAAATTTGAGAGAACCAAACCTCATTTAAACATTGGCACGATTGGGCACGTGGATCACGGAAAGACCACGTTGACAGCAGCGATCACCCAGGTACTGTCGAAGGCAGGAGGAGCCGTAGCAGCTTCTTATGATTCCATAGACAAAGCGCCCGAAGAGCGGGAGAGAGGTATAACCATCAACACGTCCCATGTAGAATACCAGACAGAGAGCAGGCATTATGCCCACGTAGACTGCCCGGGACATGCTGACTATATCAAGAACATGATCACCGGAGCCGCCCAGATGGACGGAGCCATCCTGGTAGTATCGGCCGCCGATGGCCCCATGCCCCAGACCAGAGAACATATCCTGTTAGCCAGACAGGTAGGAGTACCCTACATCGTAGTATTTATGAACAAGACCGACATGGTAGATGACGAAGAACTGTTAGAACTGGTAGAAATGGAAGTTCGTGATCTGTTAAACGAATACGAATTCCCCGGAGATGATATTCCCGTGATCAAAGGATCCGCCCTGAAAGCCTTAGAATGCGGCTGTGGATCCCGCGACGAAGAATGGTGCAAACACATATGGGAACTGATGGATGCAGTAGATACCTACATCCCGCTACCCGAAAGACCAGTTGACAAACCGTTCCTGATGCCGATAGAAGACGTATTCACCATAACCGGGCGCGGCACGGTAACCACCGGCAGAGTAGAAAGAGGCCAGGTAAAAGTAGGCGACGAAGTAGAGATCGTCGGCATGAGAGAAGAGTCCAGAAAGACCGTATGTACCGGCGTAGAGATGTTCAGAAAGCTGCTTGACTATGCCGAAGCCGGAGACAACGTAGGCACCCTGTTAAGAGGCGTAGACCGCAAAGAAGTAGAACGCGGCATGGTATTAGCCAAGCCCGGCAGCATAAAGCCATTGACCAGCTTCAAAGCCGAAGTATATGTACTGGCCAAAGACGAAGGCGGCCGTCACACTCCATTTTTCGGAGGCTATCGTCCCCAGTTCTACTTCCGAACCACAGATGTGACCGGAGTGATCAGCCTACCCGAAGGAGTAGAGATGGTAATGCCGGGAGACAACATTCAAATGTCCATAGAACTAATAACCCCCATCGCCATAGAAGAAGGCCTGCGCTTTGCTATTCGCGAAGGCGGCCGTACAGTTGGTGCTGGAGTAGTAACTGCTATTTAATTA
>DBRE01000110.1 GCA_002305535.1 Syntrophomonas sp. UBA1376 | reverse complement strand
TTCATCTTTATATCTCCTCATTCTATATATTTGTTACGGATGAACGCCCGGGAAGAACAATCCTCTGGTTTCCGACCAGCCAAACATTAGATTCAAATTCTGAATAGCTTGCCCGGAGGCTCCCTTAGTCAGGTTATCCAGAGCTGAAACCAGAACCACCTGGCCGCTTTCCTCATCCACATAGATGCCTATATCCACGAAGTTGCTTCCGTAAACCCACTTGGTATGCGGGAATATCCCTTCCGGTAGTATTCTGATAAAGGGTTCGGCTCCATAAGCGTCCTCCAGAACACGGCGTACCTCGGCAGCGGCCACTCCGGATCGCAACCGAGCATAGATGGTACTGAGAATGCCTCGGTTCATAGGTACCAGATGGGGAGTAAAAATCATCTGTACACGGGTACCGGCGGCGAAGCTGAGTTCTTGAGCTATTTCCGGCCCATGCCGGTGTCCGCCTACCCCATAGGCTCGAATGCCTTCATTGACTTCGCAGAAATGACTGCTGGGCTTGGGTGTTTTGCCCGCCCCGGTGACTCCTGATTTGGAGTCAACTACAATCCCATCGTTGGCCAGCAATCCGGCTTTTAACAGTGGTGCCAACGGTAAGATGGCACTGGTGGGATAACAGCCGGGATTAGCCACTATCTGGGCATCTTTGATCTTATCCCGGTACAGTTCCGGCAGTCCGTATACTGCCCCAGCTAGCATATCAGGAGCTTCGTGAACGGTTTCGTAGTATTTCTCATAAACTCTCACATCTTTTAAACGAAAATCAGCCCCCAAATCGATGCATCGCACCCCGCCCTGGTTAAGTTCCTTCACCATGGGCACGGATAGTCCATGGGGCAGGGCTAGAAAGGCCACCTGACAGCTCTGTTTGATGCGGTCAAGATCGGTAGCTATACAGGTCAGATCGTAAAACCCGTTTAGATGGGGATAGACCTCACTGATTTTCCGGCCTACATTTTCCGTGGAGAAAATGCAGTCCACCATTATTTCATCTCTTCCGGCCAAGAGGCGTAAGAGGTCTGCAGCAGTGTATCCATCTCCGATTATGGCTGCTTTGATCATGGTCACGAACCTCCTTCTTGGGGCTGTTGCTGATTGAGGGTTTTGCCTAATTCAATGGATTCCTTCCATATCATCACTCTGAGCGATAGCGAATGGTCTTGTTAATGCCGTCAATATTGTCACTCTGAGCTTTAGCGAAGAGTCTTGTATATGCCGAAGATCCTTCGCTACCGCTCAGGATGACAATCAAGAAATTACCGTGGTAATTCGGGAAAAGTTAATTATGCAAAACTCTCAATTACTTACTGGTAGAATATTAATAATTATACATACTGATGCATAATTAATCAAGGAAAATATTACAGGCTTCTGATTCCTACCTTTGATATAGTCTGCCAGTTTTAAAATTAAAAATCCGCCGGGAGTTCCGGCGGAGAGTTTGGTCTTCTATTTTTATTCCACGGGGGCAAATTCTTCTTTGCCAGCCCCACATTCTGGGCATACCCAATCATCGGGCAAGTCTTCAAAACTGGTTCCGGCGGGCACGTCGTTGTCCGGGTCACCTTCAGCCGGATCATAAATATACCCGCATATTATGCATTCGTAACTCTGGTTCACCTCAACATCTGTCATATGATCTCCCTCCTTGATTTGTTAATCCTTTAGATGTAGCCTTGTCTGTTAATTTATACGGAACATCATTTCTCTATACCGCGCAGACGAGTAACAGGCACTTTTCGTCCGTGAGCGGGATAAAAGATGCTGGCCCCTTGTTTTATCAGCAAATCCCAGCTGGCAGTTATTTTTTCGGGCTGTTCGGCAAATATGGGGAAATTGCTGCCTAGCCCGTAACTCATAGCCAAATCCCCTACTATGGCCTGGCCATCTTCCAGTAACACTGACAAAGACCCGGGCGTATGCCCTGGTGTGGGCACTACCTTGGCGGCCACCCCATAGGGAGTTAGGTCAAGCTCCTGGTCGGTGGTGAATTCTACTCTGGTTTTGGGGAAGCGCAGTGATCGTATATTGTGTCGGCCTAGCCAGCTTACCAGCTTCCCCAGGGCGTTGGTTCCTGGTGGTATCACCACTTCCCCTGTTTCTATCAATCTGGCCTCCAGAGGATGAGCCAGTACGGGGCAATTACACAGGCTTTTGATCGAAGCCAGACTGCCTACATGATCAAAATGGGCGTGGGTTATTATTATGAGCTTGATATCACTCGGTTGGATCCCTAGTTTACCTAGACGCCGCAAAAATGACTTTGCCTGAGATCTGGTTCCGGCATCCACCAATATCCATCCGGTCGCTGTCTGGATAAGATAACAGTTGGTGTAAAACAGCGGCATCGTTACTACTTTCATATCCTTCTCCCCAATTAACTAAAAAACTTGTTATACTCTTCCTCTTTAAACCTCATTAGAACTTGATCATCTCTCACCAAAACCGGTCTGACCATCAAGCGGGGGTTTTCCATCATTAGTTCTAAGGCTTGCTGATCATCCAACTGGTCGGCCTTGATCCCCATCTTCTTGAAGGTGGGGCTTTTGGTGTTGAGCAGCTGGGCTACGGTAGATTGGCTGCGGTTGGCCAACTCTGTATATTCCTTCTGGTCAAGCGGTTCCTTAAGCAAGTCACGATACCTATATAAAATAAGATGTTCATCCAGCCAAGCCCTGGCTTTCTGACAAGTGCTTCAACTTTTTACACAATAAAAGATGGTTTCCCGTGGCAGATTATCCACCTCCTTAATCTTGCTGGCAAGCAATCTATTTCCTTATTTATAGCCATTATAAACGGGAAATGCAAACAAAATAAAGGCAGATAGTAAAGTCTGCTGAGTGTCAATAAAGGTATAAAAAGAGATCGCCACGTCGGTACGCTCCTCGCAACATTAGCCGTGAGCGACAGCGAACATCGGTAGTGCCGGAACGGCCGATGACAGAACCAGAAGCCCATCATATGTGTCATTGCGAGGCACGAAGTGCCGTGGCAATCTCGAACGTCCAACTGTTAATAAGCTTTTTTGACAGTCTGGGCAGACAGTAAAATCTGCCGTCGGCTCATGTTAAAAAAAAAAGAATTTCTAGAAACTGTAACCAATCTCCTCAGGTATCATAACCTAGATATTGGGTATGATAATCGATGAACAGCTAATCCGGGATCTTTCCCGGTGGCTTTCATATAAAGATGGGGAGAGCTTGCTCTTCCCATCTCCTTTTTTTCACCAGAGAGCATTTCCTGAATTATCATGGTGATTTCTTGATTGTCATCCTGAGCGGTAGCGAAGGATCTTCGGCATTCACAAGACTCTTAGCTATCGCTCAGAGTGACTTGCGTCCGCGTACTAGCCGATTACATAGGGTACTTCGGAGCCGCATTCTTGGCAGCGGCCATTTTGCAGACCCGCCAGGCGGGTTTGATAGCCGCTGCGATCTACCAGAAGCTGACCGCATGCCAGACAGTGGGTTTGGTTATTGCCAGCGGCTATATTGCCCAGGTAGACAAATTTCAGATGCTGCTGAGCTCGCTCCTTAGCCGCCAGCATAGTTTTCTCCGGAGTAGAAGGCCTGTCAAAACGATAGGCGGGATGGTAACGGCTCAAATGCAAAGGAATGGTTTCGTCGATGGAGGCCAACCAGGCTGCTAAAGCTTCGATTTCCTCCAAAAAATCATTTTCACCGGGAATGATCAGGGTAGTCACCTCTACATGGGTCTCTTGGGCGGCTTGCTCCACCCGNNGAAAGGCTTTAACATCAATATTCATGGCCCCGATAAAGGGCAGCAGCTCCTCTAAGGGTTCGGCTTCTATATATCCATTGGTAACCAATACTACCTGCTGGTCATGAGCCTGCATGAGCTCGGCACAGTCCCTTACATATTCAAACCAGATAGAAGGTTCATTGTAGGTGAAAGCCACTCCTACTGAACCCTGGGGCCGGTATCGCTGGGCGATCAGCAGTAAGTCCTGGGGGGATAGCCACTGGGTTTCTGGTTCCTGATGAGCGATGGCATGATTCTGACAAAACGAGCAGGCCAGGTTACAGCCGAAAGTTCCTGCCGACACGATCAGACTTCCCGGGTAAAAATGATAGAGTGGTTTTTTTTCGATTGGATCAAGGGCTAGTGAGGTAAGCTGCCCATAGTTGAGAGAGTACAACAAGCCATCCTGATTTATACGTACGCGGCAAATTCCCTTCTGACCCGGTTTAAGCAGGCAATGATGCGGACACAGACAGCATCTTACCTGCTGATCCTTTTCGGTTTGGTAATAGAGAGCTTCCTTCACCGCAAAGCTTTCTCCTTTCCCTGGCTTAGTTGTAGCGTATTACTTCAAAACGTTCTATCTTATAGTCTTCATCAGGTCGGATACCGGCTTTCTGACATGCTATCCGCAGCTGCTCCTCTACCGTGTCCACTCCTTCCAGGTCGGGCAGCAAAAGGCCGCGGCGACTTCCCTTGGTGACGATCACCCCATACTTTTTGGGATCCAGTTGATCCCGGCTGGCCGGTTCTGCTTTACCCAACACATCTACTGAATAGACCAAATCACTCAATTCGTGAGCTTCTACCG
The DNA here is from genome assembly GCA_002305535.1 of Syntrophomonas sp. UBA1376. Taxonomy (GTDB): domain Bacteria; phylum Bacillota; class Syntrophomonadia; order Syntrophomonadales; family Syntrophomonadaceae; genus DTU018. The sequence continues at coordinate 70 of DBRE01000110.1, read as the reverse complement.
GCAAAAAACGCGGATCTCGACTGGCCGCACTGACCGCATTGCCGGCAATTTCCTCGGCTAAACTTCCGTA
>DBRE01000124.1 GCA_002305535.1 Syntrophomonas sp. UBA1376 | reverse complement strand
GTGATAAACGCTGTTAGGAGCTATTATAGACATAATGCCCTCACCTCTTAACTTAGCGATACTGTATGGATCATAGTAAAGCAAGAAGCATGCCAACTACATCAACCTAGCCTAAGGTCTGATTGCCACTGCGAAGGGCAATTGTACTCCCTAGTTGTTGTGTCTCAAAACGATGCAGACAGTTTAAACTGCCCACCTGATAATTGTGTTAAAATGAGAATGTGTAAATAGGTTATCTAAGTGAGGATTTTGCATAATTCAACAAATCTTTCGATATTGTCACTCTGAGCGATAGCGAAGAGTCTTATAAAGGCCGTAGATCCTTCGCTACCGCTCAGCATGACATTCTAAAAAATACCATGATAATTTCGGAAAAGAATTATGCAAAACTCTCAAGTAAGCGGTTGGTTGGTACCGTCTCGAAAGAGGAGGAGGACAATGGTTATAAAGCCTGTTGAACAACTGCTTAGCCCCATGACTAAAAACCGTCTGGATACGCGACCCATGGATAAAAATGACCGCATCCTTTTGGATCAGATACGACAGCAAAAGGTTGATTTGCTGAGCCAGGGCCTTGATGTTAAGATGGCAGATGCGGTCAGGCCAGATGTACTGGCATCCTGGCTGAGATCTTACCAGCATGGAATGGATCACAATCTTTATAATTATGGCCCTGTTCTGGACAAGCTTGCTTTCCAAGAGCGCATGCGGCAAAAAGATTTGCTTCTTAGGGCAGCCGATCCGTATATCTGCCAATTGGAAGCCATGTTGTCTGATGCTATTATCCTCTTGTCAGATGAAGATGGCGCTATGCTGCGAGTAATTGAAGGTAACGAATCACTGCGACGGCAGAACGAGCGCTTTAACCTGGTGGAAGGATCAGTGTGGAATGAATCCACGGTGGGCACCTGTGCCCATTGCATCAGCTTGATCGAAGGCACCCCTATGCAAATTTGCGGGCCAGAACACTATTTTGAAAAATATGAATTCATATCCTGCTCATCAGCTCCCATTTTAGATGTAAACGATAATCTGGCCGGGTCATTATGTGTAGTTACTTCCAGCTTCAGTAAACAGAGCTCGCAATCGCTGGGGCTGGTGGTTTCAATGGCCTGGGCAGTTCAAAATCAATTCCAACTATCTTTGCAAAACGAACTTTTCAACTTAACACTGCAAGCAACCGACGAAGCCCTTATCACCGTTAACAAAAAGGGCATTATCACCAAAGCTAATTCGCCCGCCCAACAAATGCTTGCTCATATTTCCAGGAATCCGACCGGAACTCCGCTGGAATTTCTCTTGGGCGAACAACCTTTGATCAAATCAGTATTAGAATCAGGTCAACCCATCCATGACGCTGAGCTTTACATCAATCATCTCGGCCAGCGCTTAGTCCTTAGTTCAGTTCAGCCTCTCAATGACAATAGGGGCAACAACTTTGGATGCATTATTTCCCTAAAAAAGATCAACCGGGTAAAAGCCACCCCCCACCGCCGAGATGGCCTGGATACCAGATTCAGCTTCGCTAAAATAAAAGGAAGTTCCCCGCAGTTACAGAAGGCTATTGCCATAGCCAGTAAGTTTGCCAATTTGGATGCTAATCTCTTGATCCAAGGAGAAAGCGGCACCGGCAAAGAAATGTTTGCCCAGGCTATACACCAGCAAAGCAGGGCGGATGGTTCCTTTGTAGCACTTAATTGTGCAGCTATTCCCGCCAATTTGATGGAAAGTGAGCTATTTGGTTATGAAGGCGGGGCATTCACCGGGGCAGAACGTCAGGGACGTGCGGGTAAACTGGAGCTGGCTAATGGTGGAACCTTGTTTTTGGATGAGATCGGCGATATGCCCTTAGATCTACAACCAGTACTGCTACGAGTTCTGGAGGAGAAAAAGGTAATGCGCCTGGGGGGAAATCGCTACATTCCCATCGACTTTAGATTGATAACCGCTAGCAATAAAGATCTACTCGAGCAAGTCGAAAGCGGCCAATTCCGTGCTGATTTATACTATCGTCTTAAGGTGCTGCAAGTAAATATACCTGCCTTGCGGGAACGTGGTTCGGATATACTTGAACTAGCTCAGCACTTTATCCGCACCATCACCCAACGCCAGGGAATTCCTGAGCCTAAATTGAGTGATATAGCAGCCCTGCATTTGCTGCACTATTCATGGCCTGGAAATGTAAGACAGTTAGAGAATGCCATAATTTACGCTGTTAATATTTGTGAAGACGGTATCATTCTCCCGCAAGATCTCCCCGAAGAGATCACTGACGGAGTTGATATGTTGTTGCCGACCAGCATAAACGCTAACTCCGAAGCAGCGCGACTAGATGCTAATCTCTCCCTAAAAGAAATCGAACAAATAATGATAGCCCAGACTCTGGAACAAACCAACTACAATATATCTGAGGCTGCCCTTCAGCTAGATATGAGTCGCTCAACTCTGTACCGTAAAATCAAAGAATACCAATTAATGAAAAACTAAAATTCCTCTGCTTGGCTTTTTTTAGGTTGCATGTGGGATAGTATGGAAAACAATGGACACCCTTTCTCTCGATCAGGGTGTCCATTTTATAATAGGGGTACTTGATCTACTTGCTGATTATCCCAGTTTTACGGCACTCTTGCCAGCCAGATAACCAAAGGTGAAAGCCCGCCCGTGGCTGTTACCGGGCAGGTTGACACAGTAGTCATTAGCATAATAGTTGCCGGAAGCGTTGCCCGCCGCATACAGTCCGGGGATCACATTCAGTTCTTGGTCTAATACCTGCAGCTGTTCATTGATCTTCAGTCCTCCCAGGGTAACCAATAAGGCAGTTCCCAGCGGAGAAGCGTAGAAGGTCGGTTTTTCGATAGTAGTCAAGCAGGCGGCCCGCTTACCGTAATCCTCATCCACACCCTTCTGAGCTAGTTCATTGTAGCGAGCTACGGTAGCCAGGAAAGCATCCTGGGGAACTTCAATCTTTTGCGCCAATTCTTCCAGAGTCTCAGCACTCCGGATGAAGCCTTTTTCAATATACTGCTGCACGTTTTCGGGATTGTGGAAGTTGGTTCTCATATCTTTACAGGCCACCACTTTGAAAGAAGGTGCTTCTTCCGGCCATTTTGCATCCCATACAGCCCAACGAGCGTTGCCGGGTTGTTGACGCTGAGCATTGCAGAGATAAGAATAGGGTAGTTCTTCGTTGTGGTAGCGCAGGCCACGTTCATTGACATTTAGCCAGGGCTGACGCATCAGGGCATCGGCCAGGATAGGCGCACCAGGCACAGCAAAGTCAAAATACATTGGGGCATGGGGGAATTCATCCATAGCTGCGCCAATCCACATACCCATTTTCTGTCCGTCACCAGTATTGATAGGGCCATTTACCATTTCAAACATATTGGCGTGGATGAATTTGGTCGAAGGAATGTAGTATTCACGCATTTCCTGGTCGGCATTGTAGTCGCCCGAGCAGACTATAATGCCCTTGCTGCCTACAAATTTCTTGTAAGCTCCTTCTTCGCCAGCTATGACCGCAGTGACCCGGCCTTTGTTGTTATCTTCGCGCACCAGTTGCACCGCTGGAGTCTTGAAGCGAATGTCTACGCCTGCATCCAGACAGCCTTGTTTTAGGGTATAGCGCATGGAAGCAGTCCAGGGATCGGTTCCCTGCGGAGCATCGTTAAGAGCTACGTCACTGGGATCCATCCTAAAGCTCAAAGTAGGAAATCCTCTAACTGTAGTTCCGGGGGTCATAGTTTCATCTATGGGTACCGGTTTGGGTTTGCAGCCATAACCTTCAGCTTTGGCCATAATCCAGTCTGCTACCATACCGCTGTAGTCTGCCCATAAGGAAACGATCCTCTGATTGCCTTTGTAGGCATTGTAGCGCATGATCTCCTGTACAGCTTCCATTTTGTTGATTTCGTTGTTGATCTGTTTTTGCATTTTGGATCCAATGGCACCATAGTCATTACCCCGGAAGTTCACCTGTTCGGTTTTTTCCAGCAAAACAACCTTAGCACCTTCTTCAGCTGCAGCCATAGCCGCACATAAACCTGACATTCCGCCTCCGATGACTACTACATCAGCGGTAACAGTTTCGGTGATTTCAGAATCCGCTATTGGGGCGGGCGGTTTTAAGAAGCTGGGAACGCCATCTACAGCAGCCGAGCCAGGATCAGCCGGGGGAGTTTCCTCGGTGCCGCCACACCCAGCCAGAAAACCAGCTGAGGCAACCCCCACTGTTCCCAGGGCAGCACCCTTAATAAACGTCCTTCTAGTAAAGCCTTTTTCTTGTTTCTCCTCAAAACTCACAATATCGACCCCTTTCTAGGTTTTAAATGCCCCGTTCATCAATACTCAATCCGACACTTCCACAGGTATACTGATTTCAGTGTATAAAAATAGTCTAACATTCTGCGAATTAGGGCACATCGTTAGGTTTTACGAACCTTTGAGCCAAACACTGTAGGATAATACAATTCTGAGAAAAAGCCGGGGTAGCCGGAATAAAATTGGTTTTATGGATAAAGAGTCGACAGGTTTCAACCTCATTGGAGGCTAGCACGAGATTTTTTTCGAAACACTGTAGGGGAATCCAATGGCAAGAAAACGCAGATATTGTAGAATAGGTGCATAGGCTTGGAAGTATGGTGCAGTACTCTTGATCCTTTCAGTGAGAAACATACGATGGGGAGGAGTCCAATGGAGAAAAAGAGTTTTCGAGAGAGATTTTTGAATAG
>DBRE01000062.1 GCA_002305535.1 Syntrophomonas sp. UBA1376 | reverse complement strand
AAACAACTCGGAACCGGCGATAACTACCATCATCAAGCCCACGGAGAACACGGCTCCGAATAGGAAAATGCCTATAGCTGAATCAGCGTCAGGTGCAGATCCTACTTTGGTAGCCAAGTTAGCTCCAAAGCCAATGTAAACACCAGCCAGTATACCCATGGCTATCAGTTTCAATAAAGGCATTTCCGCTTTTGCTTTACCAGCATTACATACTGCTACTGCTACTTCTGCAGGAGTCATAAAGTTCATCTCATTCCCGTCCTTTCGCATCCGTTTAGTTTAATTCAAGTGAGCGGAATAATCATCCGCAAAATGTTTTAATGTCGTTAAAACTGGTGCTGGGGCAGCTTGCCCTAATCCACATAAGCAGGCTACACTCATGACTCGGCCCAGTTTCTCCAAGGTAGTCAAATCATAAGCTAGACCCTGACCAGAATTCAAGCGGCAAATTATCTCATTCATGCGCTTGGTTCCTTCGCGGCATGGTGTACATTTACCACAGGATTCATGCTCAAAGAATTTGGTGATGCGTTGAACTACGTCAACTATATCTCGGGTTTCATCCATCACAAAAACTGCACCCGATCCTAACGCAGCACCGATACCGCTCATGGAATCAAAGTCGATACTGGTGTCCAGTAAACTTTCAGGAATGAATCCCCCGGATGTTCCACCAATTTGTACTGCTTTGAACTTCTTATTGTCCGGTATACCGCCACCAAAGTCATAAATCACCTGACGTATGGTGGTATCGGTTGGTACTTCGATAAAGATACGGTTATTCACATCACCAGTCAGAGTGAGCACTTTGGTGCCTGGATATGATTTGGCCCCAATGGAACTGTACCAATCGGCTCCCTTTTCCAGGATGACTGGAATATTGGCAAAGGTTTCTACGTTGTTGACAATGGTGGGATTGCTCCATAACCCTGCCACCGGCGGGAAGGGGGGTTTGAAGCGCGGTTCACCGCGATGTCCTTCGATGGATTCGATCAGGGCAGTTTCTTCACCGCATACATAAGCCCCGGCTCCCATTCTGACTTCAATATCAAAGTCGCCCAGTACACCTTTGGCTTTAGCCTGATCTATAGCTTGGTTTAGAATATCCACCACATAGGGATATTCACCCCGGCAGTAGATATAGCCCTTTTGTGCCCCGATAGCATAACCGCAGATAGCCATGCCTTCCAAGAGGCTTTGGGGATCATTTTCCATAATGATCCGGTCTTTATACGTTCCTGGTTCCCCTTCGTCAGCATTGCAGACGACATATTTCACTTCGGCTCCGGTATTATAAGAAAAAGACCACTTGGCTCCAGCATTAAAACCGGCTCCCCCTCTTCCACGTAAACCGGATTTCTTTACTTCATTGATCAAATCGATCTGGCTCATGGCACGCGCCTTTTCCAGACCTTTATATCCACCTGCCTTTAAGTAATCTTCAATATTCAATGGGTCTATTTTACCGTAATTGCGCAGTACGATGCGCATTTCCTCAGCCACAGACATTGCCCTCCTTTCTGCTCTACTGACATTCAGACAGAATGCCGGGTATCTTTTCCGGCGATACATCCAGATAGGGTTTGCTGTTAACAGTGATGACGGGTGTTGCCTGGCACTGTCCCACACATTCGCAAAACTCTAAGGTAAACTTGCCATCACCAGTTGTTTCTCCCATCTTTATTCCCAACTGCTGCTCCAGAGCTTTGACCACTTCTGCTGCACCGGCAACGTGGCAGGGAGCACTTTCACAAATACGGATCACATAGCGTCCTCTCTCACCAACCTTGAAATAGGAATAGAAAGTGGCTACTCCATAGGCTCTGGCTTCGGAAACGCCGAAAATCTTAGCCGCCTCGGCAATGGCATCCTCGGGAATATAATTGTATTCTCTCTGCAGAGCATGATAGGCCTCTATCAAACCACCCGGGATATCTTTATACTCTTGGATGATGTTTATATAAGCTGACATTGTTAGTTTTCACCTCCCCACACTATTGACTATCATTAATCCTCAACTAAACTGACCGTATAATCCGTTAGCAGCAGGACTCGAACCTCTTCTCCTTCCGCGATCGGCCCGCTGCCCGGCGGTAGATCGATCAGTGCATTGCATCCCAGCCATGAGCGTAGCATACTGGGCTTTTGTCCAGGGAGTACTTCGACCTCCCAGCCACTATTCTGCCAGCAAGCCCTGCCGCGCACAAAACGTCTTGAACCTGTTTTTTTTGGAAACCCGTTACGGCATCTGGCTGTAACCTGTCGGTAATACCAGGGCATTCCCTGCAGGTTGCGCATTACTGGTGCAGCATATAAATGATAGTTTACCGCACAAGCTGCCGGATTCCCTGACAGTGACAGCAGTAGACAATTTCCGAGTTTACCAGCTCCCGCATGACTGCCCGGTTGGATGGAGACACCCCAAAAGATAACCTGGGCACCCACATCCTCCATTAGTAAACGGCTGGTATTTTCACCATCTTGATAAGTTCCTCCGACCAGCAACACCAGTTCAGTTTGGCGGGACAACTCCTGCAACACGATGTTCAGCGATCCCCCAGTATGAGGTGGATAATGCAGAGCAACTGTGATGCCGCCCTGCTCGCTGACAAATCCACTCAGCATGGGGCCATTGCTGTCCCTCATTTGTCCGCTACCCGGCTCGATTCCCCGGGGAACAATGTTATCTGCCAAACATATTATGGCTACTCGCGGTCGTTCCAGTACTTCAACCACATCAATACCGAATGCGGCCAAAAGACCAAGCGCAGTAGGGTCTACCTGGGTACCGGCGGTCAGCAGTCTTTCATTGCGAGCAAAATCTTCACCGGCTCTTTTAATACAGTCACCGGGCTTGACCTTACCTAACAAATAGAGATGCTCACCTTTGACACTCACCTTTTCATGGGGAATGACTGCCACAGTTCCCAAGGGCAAAACCCCTCCGGTATTAACGGCTTTAGCGTGTCCTTTATCCAGAACTGCCGAAGCAGACTCAGCGGTTGATAGGCTACCACATAGCACATATGGATTATTATCCATGCCGTGATTTTCCCCCAGTGCATATCCGTCTACAGCGGACTGGGCTTGAGGAGGCAGATCTTGTCCAGCATACAACGTTTGGGCTAGGATTCGCCCCAGAGCAGCAGTAGCAGATACTACTTCATGCCGCAAAGAGGGACTGTGCTCTTGTAATAGCCGCCAAGCTTGTTCCAGATCGATGTCTTCGTACAATTCCGAAACCTCCTAAAATGGGGTCGTTTTACCAAAAGAACAATTCGGATAATGACACGATTGGCATTCCTGACAAAGACCACCATGTCCCAGGGCAGACATGTCAGCCCGGGAAATGCGCTCATCCGCAAAAATACGCGGTAGCACTAAATCCAGAGTGGTCACCTTATTGAACAGAGCTCCACCGGGTACTCCACAAATGGGAACCCGACCCAAGTAGGCCAGCATAAAGTGTGACCCAGGTAAAACCGGAGCACCATGAAACACTACCTGAGCACCGCTGGTGCGGATACCTTTGGGGGTAGCATCATCTGCATCCACAGACATACCTCCAGTTACCAAAATTAACTGAGCTCCTTCGACGACAAAATTGTTGATTTCTCCGGCAATTAATTCCGGATCATCGGGCACAATTGTATGGCCCATCCATCTGCCCCCTAAGGCATTTACCTTTTGGCGCAAGATATAATTGAACCCATCGCGAATCAGCCCGCTGTTGACTTCACTGCCGGTCGTCACCACGCCCACCCATAAAGACTGAAAAGGTTTTATCTCTACTAGGGGCAGAGGTTGACTTGCCAAGTGTTCGGCCTCCAGCAAAAGTTCTTTTTTGATAGCCAGCGGTATGATTCTGGTTCCAGCAACAATTTGGTTTTTCTTTACCACCAAATTGTTATGCAGGGTAGCAAAAATGATATCATCACAGTTGTTGATCCACTGTAGCTGACTGACTCGAACCTTCAACAAGCCGGGTACAGCCGCTTGCAAATTAACTCGACCTTGATTAGGCGTGCTTATACTAACCCCGAAACCTGCCGCAGAGCGAGCCAGGCGCATAGCCGCTTCATCTTCATGAACCAGATGATCGTCAGCTTCCCACACATAGATGTGTTCTTTGCCTAGACTACGCAGCCTCGGTATATCCTGGGCGCTGACTACATGCCCTCGTTGAAAGGCCCTGCGTTTGACCTTGCCCGGCAATATCTCAGTTATATCATGTCCCAGGGGTAAGCCAACAGCTTCCTCAATGGCCACCTTACGCATGAGCAACCTCCGGGATCTTCTCTATTCTGACCGCGCATACCTTATACTCACCGGTTCCGGTGACAGGATCCAAAGCATCGCTGGTCAAAGCGTTGGTAGGAGTAGCAGCATAATGGAAAGACATCCATACCATTCCGGGTTGTACCCGATCCGTTACTTTAACAGCAGAGATCACTTCCCCGCGACGGGATTGGATCTTAACCTGCTGACCGGTAACCAGTCCCAACTTTTCAGCATCCTCAGGATGGATCTCAGCCATTTCTTTGTCCCAGACACTAGCAATACCTTCTGAATAAGGAGTAGTAACATTGTAATGGAAGAGAATTCGTCCCGTTGATAGCAGGAACGGGTATTCTTTATCCGGCATTTCTCCAGCTGGAATATGGTCTGACGGCTGGAATAGTCCCAGTCCGCGGGTAAACTTGCCCTTATGCAGATAAGGAGTTCCCGGATGGTCTTCTGTGGGGCAAGGCCACTGTAAAGAGCTGTTCTCCAGCCGCTGATAATTGATTCCAGCCATGGATGGAGTTAAAGAGGCCATTTCATTCCAAATGTCGCTGGGATGTTCATACTCCATAGGATAACCTAGTTTGGTTGACATCTGGCAAATGGTCTGCCAGTTGGCTTGACCGGGAATTGGTTCGATGGCTTGACGCACCCTTTGTACACGCCGTTCTGTATTGGTAAAGGTTCCATTACATTCGGCAAAACTGGCTGCCGGCAAAATCACATCGGCATATTCGGCAGTTTCAGAAAGGAATAATTCCTGAACCACTAGAAAATCAAGTTTTTCTAAAGCAGCGCGGATATGATTGCTGTTGGGGTCAGTCAACACTGGGTTTTCACCCAGAATATACATAGCTTTGACCTTGCCTTCATGGGCAGCTTCGAACATCTCAGGGATCTTCAGGCCCACTTTGGCAGGTAGGGATACTCCCCAACTCTGCTCAAACTTCTGACGGATTTCATCGTTGGTAACTGCTTGATAACCGGGATACACATTGGGCAGAGCCCCCATATCACAGGCACCCTGCACATTGTTCTGACCGCGCATGGGGCATACTCCTGTACCAGGCCGGCCCAGATGTCCGGTCAGCATGGCTAGATTGGCAATGCTCATTACATTGCGGGTTCCGCAGATATGCTCAGTGATACCCAGGGTATAGAAAATCATAGCTTTGTCGGTGTTAGCATAGAGGCGAGCGACCGCATAAAGGTCTTCCACCGATATCCCGGTCAATTCTGATACGTATTCCGGTGGGTAGTTTTGCACCGTTTCTTTGAGGGCTTCATAATTCTCGGTGCGTTCAGCAACGAAGTTTTTATCTTCTAAGCCTTCTTTGATAATGATATGCATTAAACCATTGAGGAGCGGTATATCGGTACCGGGTTTGAGTTGCAGCCAATAATCTGCTTCGTCTACCAGATCAATGCGACGGGGATCACAGACGATCATCTTGGCTCCCCGGCGGGCAGCTTGCCGCATTTTATACCCGATAATTGGATGGGCTTCCGTGGCATTAGTTCCTATTAACAGCATGAGTTCGGTCTCATCTGTAATCTCAGAAATCGGATTGGTCATAGCACCGCTTCCGAATGTAGTGGCCAGACCGGCCACAGTCGGCGCGTGTCAGGTACGAGCGCAATGGTCTACATTATTAGTTCCCATATGTGCTCTGGTAAACTTCTGCACCAAATAGTTTTCCTCATTGGTACAACGTGCTGAACTTAAAGCGGCAAATGAATCAGGACCATACTGATCTTTGATACCGTTCAGTTTTTCAGCGATCAAATCGTAAGCTTCATCCCAGGACGCTTCTACAAACTGACCGTTCTTTTTGATCAGCGGTGTAGTAAGGCGACGCTCATTATATATGAAATCCCAGCCAAAACGTCCCTTTACGCACAACATGCGTCCGTTGACCGGAGCATCTTCAGCAGAAAGAACGCCGATAACTTTGCCGTCCTTTACTGCTAAATCGAAATTGCATCCTGTTCCACAAAACGGACAAGTAGTACGAACTTTGTCAATATCCCACCGTCTAGCCTGTCCGGACATGGATTTTTCGATCAAAGCCCCGGTTGGGCAAACCGCCACACACTGACCGCAAAATACACAGTCAGACTCGATATAGGGTACGTCTGCTGCAGTAGTAGCCTTACGGTCAAAGCCGCGGTAGAGATAGGACAAATTGTCCTGGCCCGTCATTTCTTCACAGGCTCGTACACAAGCACCGCAAAGGATACACTTGTTCAGATCCCGAATTATGAAAGGGTTGCTATCATCAATGGCGTAATCATGCTGATCTCCTGTGAAAGGGCTTTCTTTCACATTGTAGCGATAACAATAATCAGCTAGTCTGCAATCCCCCATTTTGTCACAGGTCATGCAGTCCAAGGGATGATTAGCTATCAGGAGTTCCAGTATCGTTTTGCGTGCCTCGATTACTGCCGGCGATTCAGTCTGTACTTCCATGCCTTCTGTTACCGGGGTAACACATGAGGCCGGCAACAGTCGATTGCCCTTTACTTCTACCACGCATAGACGACAGGCTCCCAGTGGACTCAAATCAGGATCGTAACATAGGCGAGGAATATCAATGCCTACCATTTCTGCAGCCTGAAGAATTGTGCTGCCTACCGGGACTTCAACCTCCTTTCCGTTAATAGTAAACTTCACCCTCTGCAAATTCACCACTCCTTCCCAAATTGCTGTATACCCAAAAAAACTCCTGTCGCGACAGGAGTTTTCCTAGATCAACCATTCCCAAGGGTTATCCCTAAAGGTTGACAGGCTCCTTTCCAAACACGGGAGGCATATCCGTTTCCAAATATACCCTAATGGTCACACAACCCTGACTATTATCGAAGCTTTAGGTCAATGTGACTCGGAGCTATGTGTTTTTATCAAGCATTTCGCATATATAGGTCAATGGTAAGCTTTCCAAGTAATCATAACGAGCGGTTTACAGAAAGCTGGTACTCTCATGGTGCAGGTGACAGTAACCTCGGATACGCCCGATATTGTTAAGGGTACCTCAGAAAAAACCTATGGCAGAGGGTCACGATCTCCTGATTATTTAATATGTATAGAAAATAGAGAACTCGATCTTCTCGGATACGAAACGAACATCACCCTGGCTAGTGTTGCTGGTACAAGTTAAAGATTATATATAATGTATTGAAAATATTTCTGTATATGCATCCCAAACTCCAGATGTTTCTACATTTATAACCTTTCCAGTCCATCTAAAGCAAATTTGCCAAGCTATTGACGGGCCATAGTGGTGCTATATTACTATATTGTTATGCCTTTTTCGCTGTATTTCTTTATATTTTAGGCCTGTCCATAATCTGTTTATTATTATGTTTTATTATATAAATGATTCAATTTGTTTATATTAACTGGAAATTATGCGAATTGCTTGACATTAAAGATTGCTACTGGAATCTTTGAACTGTTGGAATGCTCATAGTTGATTTTCAGAATATAGTTGGGGGCTCCACAATATCCCCATAGTGGAATGCTGAGGTCAGCCCGCCGGTGGCCCTGGATCCCCCCAACTTAAATTCAGATCCTCAGCATATACGCGGCACATGCTCACCTTCTAACGCTGTCAAAATGCGTTCGATACCTAGGGCAGTTTTTATCAACACCATGCCAGCCGGTTGGCTGATCACCTCGCCAATATCTGTAGCATTTTTACTGACATCTATACTGCGTAATGTTGATAAAACTTTTTCACTTATGCCAGGTTCGCAAATAATAACCATTTTCCCCTCATTGGCCATATACAGCGGATCCATACCCAGCATGTTGCAAGCACTGCGGACAGCATCCAGAATTGGTATCCTCTCTTCTTCCACCTGTATTCCCAGTCCCGCTTGTACAGCCAATTCATTTAAGACCGTTGCCAGACCCCCTCGGGTAGGGTCACGCATACAGTGAACTTTTTCTCCAAAAGGCTGTAGACTCTGGCCAATTTCATGCAGAGGCGCACAGTCACTAGTCACCGGCGTATTAAACTTGAATCCCTCACGCTCTGCCAGAATAGTCAAACCATGATCACCTATGGTGCCGGTAACTAAAACCCGATCTCCTGCATTGATCCGCCCCGGCTGATAAACAACTCCGTCCGGAACCACTCCTATACCAGCAGTGTTTATAAAAATCTGATCAACACTACCTTTTTCCACAACTTTAGTGTCACCCGTAACCAATTCAACACCCGCTAATCGGGCTGTATCTGCCATAGACTGAACGATTCTGCGCAAGCTGTCCAGGGAAAAGCCCTCTTCCAGTATAAAAGCCGTGGAAAGATACAAAGGTCGGCTTCCACAGGCTACTAAATCATTAACTGTACCACTGACCGCCAGCTTCCCAATATCTCCCCCGGGGAAAAACAGCGGAGAGATCACAAAACTATCAGTACTCATAACCACTTTACCCGGAGGTAAAGCTAGTACAGCGCCATCATTTAATTCCCGTGGAACAGCATGTTTATCGAAACTACTGACAAACATCTCCTCAATCAATTGTTGACTTAACCGTCCGCCACTGCCATGGGCCAGTAGTATATGTGAATGCTTCATGCCTTTACCTCCTGAGCAGTTGATAACGATAAGTGGCAGCACAAGCTCCCTCTTGAGAGACCATACAGGGCCCAACGGGTTGTATGGGCGTACAGGCGTTCCCAAACAGCGGACATTGATCAGGTTCCAATTTACCGCTTAAAACTGCTCCACATGAGCAGCCTGGTATTTCAGTTTCATTGCCAACCTCAATTTGGAAACGCCTGCGAGCATCATAGTCTCTATAATGTATATTAAAGTTCAATCCGCTAGCAGGGATTGCTCCCAAACCTCTCCAAAGGGCATCCACGGGTTCAAATACTTGTGTCAGTAGTTGCCTGGCAGTTGGATTTCCTTCAGGACGTACTGCTCGCCGGTACTGTAGTTCAGCTTTGGCCTCCCCGCTCTTCAGCTGTCCTATTAGCAAAGCGATTCCCTGGAGAATATCCTCCGGGTCAAAACCAGTGATCACCATAGGTTTTTGAAATTGAACAGCCAGTTCTGCAAAGGGATAAATACCTGTTACCACAGAGACATGGCCAGGACATATCAAGCCATCCACTTGCACCGTTTTATCTGTAAAAATGGCTCTTAATACTGGTGGAACCAATTTGTGCACAGAATAAACCGATAGGTTTTTCAACTTCAGCTGATCTGCGCGCTGCACGGTTGCCGCCACGGTTGGAGCCGTCGTTTCAAAACCTATCCCTAAGAATACCACCTGACGCCGTGGGTTTTCCCTGGCTATTTCCAGGGTTTCTAGGGGCGAATACACGATTCTTATATCAGCTCCCTGGCTGCGTGCTTCCTGCAGACTGCCTTTACTGCCAGGGACTCTCATCATGTCTCCAAAAGTAACCAGAATTACATCGGGATGACAGCTCAATTCAATGGCTGCATCAATATCAGCTTGCGAAGTTACACAAACAGGACAACCTGGCCCTGTGAGAAGACGGATGTTATCAGGAAGTATGCCTCTGATACCGCTTTTAGCGATGGCCATGGTATGAGTACCACACACTTCCATTAGGCTGCAGTTTATTTTTTCATTCTTCATTTGCTCCATTAACTGCAAGACATTACTGTTCATTTGTTTAGCTCCTGAAGTTCCTGCAGCAGTTGTTTTGTTTCTATAGCTAGTTGAAGATCGATTATTTCCATGGCAAAACCAGCATGGATAAGCACATAATCCCCTATTTCAACCTCCGGCAACAGAGCTACGCTGATGGTGACCTGATTCCCATCAATATCTGCTACAGCGCCCAAATCAGGCTGTATCTCTATTATCTGTCCTGGTACTCCTAAACACATTATCCTTCACCTCACTTGCTATCACGGCCTGTCCCAAGGAAATACCTCCATCGCCGGGGGGCACCTGCTGATGGTAAAAGACCTCAAATCCTTCCTGTTGAAGAGCAGTCAACATCCCTCCCAGTAAAATCTGATTATGAAACACGCCTCCGCTTAGAACCACTTGATTTAACTGGGTATCCTCCCGAACCTTAATCAGGATTTCCGTAAAGAGATTTGTTAGGGTTCTATGAAATTTTCCGGAAATTATCGGTACAGGCACATCATTGCTATATCTATCCCGCATCAATTCAGGCCACATTGGGCTGATATCCATCTGGTATACTCCGTCTTTACAACAGATATCATAGGGATAAATCTGATCTCCATGCGATTGGCACAATGCTTCCAATTGCATAGCAGCCTGGGCTTCATAGTTGTTCCAGGAACAGATCCCCAAAGCAGCACTCACCGCATCGAACAAGCGCCCACATGAAGAAGTAAACAGGAGATTGCGGCTACGACTGATCTGTTGAATTAATATCTCTTGCTCATCAAGAGAAAGATCCGGCAGGTGTTTCCGAGCCAGTTCCAATCCCTTTTCCCCCATAGCGGAGTACAAGTATACCAGAGCCATACGCACGGGCTTACGACTGGTTTGGTCACCTCCGGGAAGAGGCAGATATTCGAAATGCCCCAAGCGCTGATACTGATGGTAATCACCACGTAGCACCTCCCCGCCCCAGATGGCCCCATCACTGCCCCAGCCAGCTCCATCACAGATCAATCCCAATACCTCTTGCTGCAAACAGTTTTCGGCCATAGCCGCTGCCATATGGGCGTGATGATGCTGTATTTCTACCAGGGTGCAGCCTTTTTGCTGTCTGGCCCATCTGCTCACCTGATAATCAGGGTGCATATCCAGCCCTATCTGTACTGGTTCAACATCCAGGATTCCCTTGAAACGCTGCAAGCCGATCAAGAAGTTTTTATAATTGTCGTAATGGATCATATCCCCCCAGGGCTGACTTAGATAAGCCTCTCCACATCGAGTAATGCAAAAGGTGTTTTTTAAGTCGCCTCCTACTGCTAACACAGGTTCTGCAATACTGGGAATGGTAATGCCCCGGGGCACAAACCCCCGGGCACGGCGGATGTGATGAGGGGCACCTGACCGGGAAACACTCAAGACCGAATCATCGCAGGGATTCACAATGGTTCGGTGGTGTATATAGAAATAATCAGCGATATCCTTCAACCGCTCCAAAGCTTTATGGTTATCAGTTATAAGGGGTTCACCGCTGATGTTGGCACTGGTCATTACCAATATTTTCAGTTCATCAGAAAACAGCAGTTTATGCAAAGGAGTATAAGGCAGCATTACTCCCAGAGTGTTCAACCCAGGATGAACCAGGTGGCTGTCCAGTTGATTATTAAATCGACTGCGTAATACTACTATGGGAGCAGCTGGCGAATGTAGCCAAGCTTCTTCCTGCTCATTAATAAAGCAATACTGGCGAGCAGTGTCTACATCCCTTACCATTACTGCGAAAGGTTTGGCATCCCGTTTTTTTCTCCGCCTTATCTCAGCCACAGCTTGTGCGTTGGTAGCATCTGCAACCAGATGAAATGCCCCCAGACCTTTTACAGCTAATATTTTCCCTTCTAAAAGCAACCTGTGAATATCGTGGTTTACTATCTGCCCCGCCGAGTTGAATAACTGCATCTGTGGACCGCAAACCGGACAAGCGTTAGGCTGGGCATGAAACCGCCGGTTGGCAGGATCATCATACTCAGTCTGACAGGAAGGACACATAGTAAAAGAGTCCATAGAAGTCAGATGGCGATCATATGGTACATCGCGGATAATCGTGTAACGGGGCCCACAATTGGTACAGTTTATAAATGGATATCTATAACGACGATCACCTTTATCTAATAGTTCAGCCTGACAATCTTTGCAAATGGCTATATCTGGAGATATCATTACCAACTGTCGTTCTTCTCTAGAACTCCTGAGGATAGAGAAATTATGATAACCTACATATTCAATGCTTTCGGTACAAACCTCACGTACAACTGCTAGGGGTGGCGGTTGTCGTTTTATTAGGCGAATAAAATATTCTATAGACTCAGGTTCCCCTTCTGCTTCGATCAAAACCCCGGTAGAGGAGTTCTGTACCCACCCAGTAATGTTTTGCTGAGCGGCTAAACGGTATATAAAGGGACGAAAGCCTACCCCTTGGACAATTCCATTTACTATGATCCGCATCGCCTGCCGCTTCTGCATATCATTTCCTGCCTTCTGCCATCTGCAAATAACTGGTTCCATTCATCGATAGCAGTTTGTTCTTGCTTTGCTGCAAAAGCCAGCAGATCCAAGCCTCCATTCCTTCTCCAGTTCTTCCTGAAACCAAGAAAATACTGGCCGAAGGATTTATTAGACCTATGTCATTCTTTACTTTTTCAACATCGAAATCGGTATAAGGAAGCAAATCTGTTTTATTTACCAACACCACATCCGCACGGCGAAAAACCAAAGGGTATTTTGTCACCTTATCATTTCCTTCCGCCGTGCTGATGACCACGACCCGTAAATCTTCACCCAGATCAAATTCAGCCGGACACACCAAATTGCCCACATTCTCAATAAATAACAACTGCGGCTTACTGGCGTCCAGTTTTTGATATGCATGGCAGATCATTTGAGCATCCAGATGGCAGGTACCTTCGGTGTTGATTTGTACTACTTCCACTCCCTGCTGCTCAATGCGGCGGGCATCCTGATCAGTGTAAAGATCTCCCTCAATAACTCCGATTTTGATCTGTTTGACCAACTCCTGAATAGTACACTCAAGAATAGTCGTCTTGCCAGATCCAGGTGAACTCATTAGATTAATAACCAGAATGCCTCTGCTGCTAAACATATTTCTATTGTTATGGGCGATCAATTCATTGGCACCCAATAGCCGGCTTTCCAGCTTCACTTTCATAAGCTATTCTCCCTCATAGAAATCAACATACATTTCGTCTCCGCCCTGAACCTGGATATCTATATTCCCACATTGGGGACATACCAAACCATAAAACTCATCCAGTTCAAACTCCTGCCGACACCTACGGCACTGACATCGAGCCTTCTGTTCCTCTACTACCAGGCTGGCATTGGCAAAGATCGTTCCTGGTTTAAGAGCTTCAAAAGCGAACAGCAGACTATCCGGAAGAGCCATAGTCAGCTGACCGATTACCAGCTTGACCTTATTGATCCGACATATATGGTGCTGTTCAGCACTCAGTTCTACCGTTTGCAGTACATTTTGCATCAAGGATAACTCATGCATGGCATTCCCAAACCTAAACTTGGCATTTCTCCTTTAAGTTTTCTTCTTTCGAAAACGGGTTGGTGTTCATAACAGTGTTGGGCAATAAATCTCACCAGACACTACCCAACAAGCTTTTCTTGTATATCCTTCAGGATCAATTCCGCTACCCGCGGCACAGCAGCAGCTACTAAGGGACTTAGTTCCAGACTTAAAGCTACTGATTCAGGCTCTATGCCGTAGACCATTATATCCGGTTTATAACCAAGCATATTGGCCATTTGCACAGCTTCAATAAAGTGCAGCTCATGCAATGACATGATATTCTCCTGTGGTCTTAATCCCAACTCATTCAAGGGGGCACGGTAGATGCTGCCCGGTTTCCCACCGGTATGCATGGCATCAACTATGATAAAATGGGCATCCGCTGAAAAACACTCCAGGAGATCATAGCTGTGCGTACCGCCGTCCACCAGTTTAACACCTGCCGGCACCCCCTGCTCGGCCAGGAGATTTATTACATGCACCCCTACCCCGTCATCCTGCATAAGCAAGTTTCCAATCCCTATAACCATGATCGGTTTCAATTCTCATCCCTCCCGGGGATCAAGCACTTTTATCAGCACTTTGATCCCCATGGAAGTCTCGCGGTATTTTCCCGGTAAACATTGATTTCAATACCGGTACACCCTCAGAAACATCCAGATAAACATGGGCTAAAACCGTCAGCACAAACAACCAGGTTACAATTAGATGCACCAAACGAATGGCTATATCTCCCCCCAGATAGTCTCCTAAATTTGCCCAGAATGCTACCTGAGGTTTATAAAGAATAAAGCCGGTGACGATCTGAATTAAAGCCATGAACAACCAGCCCGTGTACATCGCTTTTTGCCCTGGATTGTACTTGCCATAATCCGGGTGGCTGTTGGACATAAACAGATAGTATTTCATCATGCTCGGTAAATTGGGAATATCCTTTTTGGGGTTGAAAACGATATTATGTGCGTCCTTGGCCGCAATGGCATAGTAAACTCTCAAAACAACACCAAAACAGAGTACATATGCCATGGCAAAATGAACCATTCTTGCTCCGTCCATATTGCCGAACAGCGGAAAAGATTGAGGAGCATGAATATAGAAGCCAGTGAATATCAACAGCATGATGGCCACCATATTGATCCAATGGAAGATGCGAATCCAAACAGAATGCCTATCGTCCATTAAAACTACTTTCACCTTTACACCCCCTAACCAATCTGACAACGACTGATGGTCTGCTGGTCGGGAGTCATTAGATGTATAGCACAGGCCAGACAAGGATCAAAGGACCGGATAATCCGAACGACTTCGACGGGATTATCGGGATCAGCCACAGGAGTTCCTATCAGAGCTTGCTCCATGGGACCCATTTGATCATTGTCATCCCGCGGGGACAAATTCCAGGTAGTAGGTACAATAGCATTGTAAATCGCCGTCCGCTGATGTTCGATGCGATTCCAGTGGCCCAGAGCACCGCGTGGACCTTCGTTTAGACCTACCCCCTGAGCAGAGTCTGGTATCTTATGAGGAGTACATACCGGCTGCCCAATTTCCAGTTCAGTGACCCAACTGCCCATGGCCTTGGCAACCATAGAACATTCCAGCGCCCGAGCCAAATGGCGGCCCAGTACGGAGAAAGCTTTTTCACCCAACTGCGTAACGGTTTCTTCACCCATTACATACATACGGGCTAGAGGGCCCACTTCCATGGGGGCACCATTATAACGGGGTGCTTTAATAAACGAGTAAGCACCTTTCTTGGCAGTATTGGGTTTAACCACTGCTTCGGTTGGTTTAGTTCCACCGGTGTCGTCTTCATACCAGGAATACTTAACCGCCTCATTGATTACTTCGATGTCTAAGTCAGCTAATTGACCGTTGACATAAACTTTAGAGGGGAATAGCTTTTTCTTGCTGACATGATCCATACCCTCTTCCAGTGGAAAACCTCCGTAAACCAGGAAATTCATACAGCCTCGGCCTATATTCCAGTAATCAGGATATGTCTCCGCTACAGCTTTGACAGTAGGGATGTATTCGTTATTAATAAACGTCTGTAGTTCCTGCAGTCTGAATAGGAACTCGGCAATCTTTTGGCTGTCAGGCACCTCAGAGACACCTCCGGGTACAATGGCCTGCTGGTGAGGCATTTTACCTCCCCACAAAGCCGTCATTTCATGGGCTTTGCGCCGCATTTGCAGAGCTTTTAAGTATGTAGCAACCACCTGTTGATTAACATCTGCCGGGAAACGGTAGTCCCCCTCATATCGAGGAGTAAAGGGCGGTATATCCGGGCCCTTAACATAATCCAGGGCGGCTAAATGGAAAAAATGCAGTATATGGGACTGGACAAAATTAGACCCTAAAATCAGGTTGCGAATAAGGCGTCCATTGGGAGGTGGTTCTATCCCAAAGGCGTTGTCCAAAGCCAGCGAACTCGCTGTAGCATGGGTAACTGGGCAAACCCCGCAGATGCGTTGCGTTAACTGAGCGGCATCCCGCGGATCTCTCCCTTTCAATATTAATTCCAGGCCTCGGAACATCATACCCATGGATTTGGCATTAACTACCTTACCGCCATCCACTTCCACTTCTACGGCTAGATGCCCTTCGATTCTGGTTACTGGATCTATCATTATGGTTTGGGCCATTATTCGTCACCTTCTTTCATATCCTGATTCTTTTTGGATCCAATACGGCCTGTGTAGATATTTCCAGCCAAATGTCCTCCGATGCCCACCACTGCAGCTGCAGCCAATACTCCGCCAATTTGGTCTACCGTAGCAGTAATACCTGGTGCTACCGGCATTTCCGGTAACCGTTCATAGATTGGCCAAGCGGGGAACTGAGGTTCAGTACAGCCGATACAAACCCCCCCTGCTTTTACACACCAATTAGTGCCGCCGTTCCAAAGTCGGGTGGTGGAATCACAGTGAGCAAAGGGGCCTTTACAGCCCAATTCCAACATACAGCCCGGCTCACCAAAATTTTTGGCAAAGATGGCATTATCAAAGTACTGGCGGCGCTGACAGTTATCATGAATGATCTTGTCAAAAAACATGGTGGGACGGCCGAAAGCATCTAATTCGGGCAATTCATTATAGAGAACCACATGGGCTATGGTGCCTACCATCCAATCAGGATGGGGCGGACAACCAGGTACGTTTACGATGGGCACATTCTTAACGATCTCCTTGACAGGTTTACATTCTGTGGGATTAGGTGGGGTAGCCGGAAAGCCTCCATAAGCAGAACAAGTGCCAAAGTTCAAGATGCCTGCCGCTTGGCTTCCCAGTTCTTTTACAGCTTGGACAAAAGTCAGGTGATGCCCATTACGCTCACCGATAATGCAATAGGCTCCATCATCAGCAACCGGTACGGCACCCTCTACTACCAGATAAAACTTCTTGCTATTTTCAGCGGCAACCCTGTACATTTCATCTATGACAAGACTGCCTGCTCCTGCAGATAAATTGGGATGATAGTGCAGACCGATAACTTCGGTAATAACTTTTTCAATATCCGGATGAACCGTGTTTAATATGGAAATCGAACAACCGGTACAACTGCCGCCTTGTATCCAGATTACCGGAGGACCTCCTGCAGCAGCAGCTTCCTTGATAAATGGCACCAGAAATCCCGACAGGGATATAGCAGCTGCTGAACCAGCACAAAGACGGACAAAATCACGTCGTGACAGCTTAGTTGGCATTTTCCCTCATTCCCCCCAACGTATTTGTTCTAGAACATGGCATATAACCCTAGAATAGATTCACCTCCTAAAGCATGTTAAAACTATCGACCAACAGTAATTCCATGGGCGCATAGTGTTCGGAGTCTATAAATTAAAACAATACCCAAAAAACCCGGCATGATATGCCGGGCACAGCTTACCTACTAATCAAATCTTTCGTGGATTTGCCTCAATGTGTCCCTCACCCAAGCATTTTGCATCAAATCAGGTACTGTTCTAATTCCCAAACCACAAGCACATGCCAATTGCCATAAATGCTATCAACTTCCAGGTTATATATGTTTCTACATTTATAACCTTTCTAGTTCTAATAAAGCAACTTTCCTGTCATCTTGCTGGGTTAAGGCACCAAGCCTGATTTGCCATTATATCATTTTATCTCTGTATTATGTGTGTTATCTTACTATTTAGGCCATGCCCATATTCGGTCTTTTATTACTATTATTAATTTAACTTATGAAATATTCTTATTATCGCTCTGGAAATGGTTGGCTATTGTTTTTTTCTCTAAAAAATTTCCCGATAAAACGTTAACCTTATTGAAAGCGAAAATGCCATGAAGTAAAGGCTTTTAAAGCTAATACTCTCATGGCATCTTAACTTGGGGAATGCTTGTTTAATGTCGGTTCAGACTTTGTCCTATGATCAGAAACTCTTTACCAGAGTGAAGGTGCTGATGGTTTCTTCATTACTCACGGAAAACAGATAATTACCACGGGCAGTCAAAAACAGTCGGGCTTTGCCCTCTTGATCAGTGGTCATAGTATGGGGATAATCGCGGTTGCGAGTGTTGGCATAAGTAGCACGCAGTTCCACTCCCACCAGAGGCTGGCCATTTTGCAGAACTTGCACTTCATAGTTCTCTCCCATACGGGCATGAGCATATCCGCAGGGCATTATTTCCAGGGGCAATCCAATATGCTGCATTTCATGGTGATGATGGTGACCCACTTCCACCAGCAGCTTGGCAATAAGTTCTTTCTCCCCAGTTTCTCTGGCATATACCTGGATAAGACCATCTGCTTCCTTCCCCAAATTAATGTGCCCTATATGGCTATGCAGATGAAGATCAGCCTGACGTCGGCCTGACTGGCCCACTAATATCACTTGAGGACTTTCCCAGACCGCATCCAAATCAGCCTTCATATTGTAACCTTTAAGTAAATTAAGCCTGACCTCTTCCCCCTCATGAAAATGTCCATGGTCAGTATCCAGATCCAGCCATATTTCGGTTCCAACATTGATTTGCTGCTGACTAACCTCTTCTATTATTATTCGATGATGAACCAGCTCCATTTCCCGGATAGCCGCTTTCGCCACCCTCCGCTCACCGAAAATGTTTTCCATGAACAGAGTGTTATCCTCTCCAGGAATGATGCGATCCACTTTTTCCATAAAGAGTTCTTCGCGGCCTTCCTTAAGTAAGTAGACATTAGCCTCACACATGGTTATCACCCCTCCATTGAAAGTCGACATTCCGGACATAGCAGACTATCATCAGTTAAAACAGCCTTGTTCTTCAAAACCCCTTCGCCGCATTTATGGCATTGAACACTGGGGGTAATCTCAGCTTTGTTCAGTTCAGGTACATCTACCTGCCGCCAGTGAAATAGCCTCTCCAAAGGCTGACTCATTATCCATTCAAACGACAGGGCCAGGAGATCTTCTAACTCAGCCTCTTCTTCTGTCGTTAGTTGTTCCTGGAATCTTAAAGCTAGATATCGTTTAGTATTTGGATCATCCAGAGCTTCAAATCTCTGAGCTATGCGGATAGCTTGCTGTTTTTTGCGGCTGAATATTGTATAGACTATTTTGCCATAATCACGAAAATATAAGTTACCTTTCCCAAAAGTACAGCCCAAAATAGCCTGAATAGCATCAACTCCACAGAAATTCGTTTCTACTATGGCAGCTAAATCGTCATCCTGATCAAGATCCACCTGCAAATATTCCAGAGCCAGTTCTGCTGCCCTTACCCCCATTAGCAGTCCCGGGCAGATGTGGCCATGAAACTGAATGGCTTTCTCTAGTGGGCTCATATCCTTGCACATAATTCCCTCTCCACCCTTCTTTACTCTTGAATTACTCTTTCCTGGTACAAGCGCCGTATATGCTCCACCAGATTGTCCACCTGCCAGGGTAGCGGTTCATCTACCAAGCCGCATATGTTGATCCCGCATCGATTAAGAGGAATCAGTACTTTTACAGCCTTAGAGCTGGCAATGGCTTCCGCCATACGAGGTGTCAGTTCCCCTGAGTAGGAATTCGCGGCCAAAATAGCTACTGAACCGGTAATAACATCGACTCGGTCACTGGAAAATACTACAGCATTCTCTCCGCTGGCTCCTTCATTGGCTCCGGCTTTCAGCATTACCGATGTGGCCATAGCATTGGTTCCCAAGGCCAGAATAGTACATTTATGTCCTAGATCCTGCCGCAGCTTCTCCACGATTAATCTGCCAATTCCTCCACCCTGTCCATCAATTACAGCGATTCTCACAGTTATCCCCCAAAGTTTCTATTTTTTGCTATCATAACACATTACCCACCGGGACGAACAATTGATTTATAGGAACAAGCGTGCGACAGAGTAGGGCTCGAGACTGCTGATAAAGATATGTAATGCTGATTCCTAGCCGAAAAATCTTTCCTGGTTCCACAGGGAAAAATCTTTCGGTCGTTCCTCTCCCTCAGGATAACATTTGAAACAAATCGGGTACGGCAGGTGGGGGTTCTCGGTTGGTCGCGTTCGTTCAATTCAACATAGCCACGCTCGGAGGCGATCCCAGAGATAGCCACCCCTAAACAGCATTACCACCGTAAATTTGTTGCGATCCTGCAGATCACGCCACAGGCCGATCAGAAAAACCAAGGCCATGGCTGTAGTCAATAGTTCCGAAATAGAGAAGGCCAGCCATACCCCATTCAAACTGAAGTAACGGGGCAGTATCAATAACAAGGGCAAGAAGAACACCACTTGGCGAGTCAATGATAGACGCATAGCAGTAAAACCCTTCCCCACCGCCTGCAAGACGGTATAGAGAATGACCAGCGGGCCCATAAAAGGCAAAAATAACGTGGCCATCTGCATACAGGTGACCCCCACCACAGTAAGCATGGGATCCTGGGAAAAATACCGCATGACCCATACCGATTGATATTGCATGACCAGCCAGGCAGTTCCCAAAAACACAAAAGCTAGAGCCGATGATTTTATGATAGTCTCTTTGACCCTATCAAAGGAACAAGCTCCATAAGCAAAAGAAGCAATAGGCATGGTTCCCTGGGCCAAACCGTGCACGGGCATATAAGCCAGAGACCTTATGCGCATGAATATACCCAAGGCCGCTACAGCAGTATAGCTATAGCCAGTCAAGGTACGATTGATAATAGCTAAATTGAATACTGCTACCATTTCCATAACCATGGCCGGGAATCCTACCCGATAGATTTCCTTAACTACTCCCAGGCTGGGGCGAAAACTAGCCCAAGACCAAGTAAGCTGGGCTTTCTTCCCTTTCACCAGAGCGACTATTACCACAGTGATCACCACCTGAGAAAGCACCGTGGCAATGGCCGCTCCATTCAGCCCCAGAGCCGGTATTCCTCCCCAACCGAAAATAAAGATGGGATCAAAAAGAACATTTAGGGAAATGCCTAATAGAGATATGACCATTGGTAAAAAGGTGTTGCCTTCCCCCTGAATGATATTCCCCAGGGTCATGGGCAAAAAGGTAAACAGCGATCCCCACAAAATGATGTACATATACTCTTTGCTGAGAGCAAAAGTCTCCGGTGTACATCCGAAAAGGATCAACAGAGAATCAATGTAATGCAACCCCAGACCGATGGCCAGCCCGGCGTAGACAAAGCTGATAACAATGCCGTGCCAGGCGACATTGTCAGCTAATTGGACATCACCGCTTCCTAGAGTTCGCCCAATCAGGGAGGTCAAGCCGGTTCCGGTCGCGGAAGAAACAGAGATAATTAATATCTGTAAAGGAATGACCAGAGTCAAGGCTGCAAAGGGTAAGGCTCCCAGCTTGGCCACAAAAAAGGTATCTATCAGGCTGAACAGTGAATACACTATCATACCCGTAGTAGTTGGCAAGGAAAGCCGAAAGAGCAGTTTGGCTACACTATCCTGTAGCATATTGACCGGTCGAATATTAATCCCCCCTCCCTGCACTTTTATGA
Organism: Syntrophomonas sp. UBA1376; assembly: GCA_002305535.1. Classification (GTDB taxonomy): domain Bacteria; phylum Bacillota; class Syntrophomonadia; order Syntrophomonadales; family Syntrophomonadaceae; genus DTU018. Next base: position 182 of record DBRE01000062.1, on the reverse strand, counting down.
TAACCAGATTAAAAATAGTCTTAATTCAGTACAGGAGGAAGCCACGCTGAGTAATTAGGGCTGGTAGCTATTACCTTCATTAATATAGGTTTCAATTTTGAGATCATTTCCGTCGCTGGTACAGCGAATCGCACCATGATGGTCGGTGCGATATATTTTAATACCCTGACCGTGCAACTCAT
>DBRE01000050.1 GCA_002305535.1 Syntrophomonas sp. UBA1376 | reverse complement strand
ATAGCTCCTAACAGCGTTTATCACTTAGTAGACGGAGTGCTTGACAAGGGATTGAGTCATGTAGCTGAGTTTGTGGAAAACATACTAAAAAGGTCGGTTATTATTGCTGATCATGACGGTCGCATACATTACCCGGAAGAAGTCAGCTACTCTGGAGAAGTAGATGATGTATTTGTTTCTATCCCGACTATTCTTTCCGGAAGAGACTTTTACTATCAGAACAGCAGTGGATCACTTTTTTATAGAATAAGCTATAATGATTCCTGCGCCTTTATCATTGCCCAGGATTTGCCGGTAGAGGAAATATCGCGAGCCCTTGCCTTATTGATTGACACCAAGCTAGCCATCAAATGCTATTTTTGCAAGCTGCACAAAGAAAGTGACCGCTTTGAACAAGAACTGGCCGAGTATCTTTTTGCCGATAGTAAGGCCAATATACGCGACCTGGCCAAATTGAGCGAAAACCGACTGGAAATGGATCAGTTGTATGTTGTCACTCTGGTAGAAATTGAAGAAGGATCCGATATTACACAGATACAGCAGGTACGTTCTTATCTATACGAATACCTAAAAAAGAACAAATTCGAAGCAGTACCTATTTCCTGGTCAAATTATATCTGTATTATCATCCCGGTTGGTTCTACGGTTGATAAGCTCGATGAAGCACTGGATTGGCCGGCCATGATAACTTCCAAGGAAGCTGTGGAAGGGAAGTTTGCCATTTCATTATCCCAAGGCATTGGCCAAGTACATTCTTTGGCTGATCTTCGTCATAGCTTTTATCAAGCTCGGGTGGCTTTGACACTGCCCAAACTACTGGGTAAGAATCATTTTGTGCAAAAGTTTTCGGATTTGGGTATTTACTACCCGATATTTTGCCAGGAGCTGAAAGAGATCAAAAGATTTTGTCTGCAAACACTGGGCAAGATCATTGAACATGATGAGAAGACCGATGGCGACTTGCTGCCTACTTTACGTAACCTGTTAGATTCCAATGTTAATATGAAAAGCACCGCCGAGAGTCTATTTATACATGTAAATACCCTCTACTATCGAGTCAATAAAATAGAAGAACTGCTAAACATCGATTTTTCCAATATGGATAACCGGGTGAACTTATTTATTGCTATCAAGGTTTGGGATACGTTAAATGCGACCGGCTTAAATCCTCGCTCTCTATAGTCTCACCTGCTTTTTAGGAAAGTAGCCTGTTGACTGTTTGGTTAACAGGTTATTTTTTGCTTACCAATATCTAATTTTCTGTTGACGGTTGGATTGGTTTTCACTAGAATAAGTTAGAATTCTAACATTTAAAATAATTCTAGTTTCCTTTTTGAGGTGTTGATATGAACCGAGAACAAGCCCTCGAACTGCATGTATTACTGTTTACTTTTATGGGCAAATTCCATGAAAAATTTTTTATGAACTATCGGCAGCATTTAGACCTGGCTATTCCTCTTAAGAAAAACCAGAGCAAGATCATCAGTATGCTGTATCATCATAATGGTCTGACATCTACAGAAATAGCGAAAATGCTGAATATCGAAAAGGGCGGGTTGACCACCATAATTAAACAACTGGAGCAGATGGGCCTGGTGGTACGCCACTCTGATCCTCGTGATCGCCGCAGACAGCAGCTTAACTTGAGTGAGCAAGGCCGCCAGGAGATGGAACAAGTCATGGAGCATTATACAGGTAGCATCATGAAAAAACAGGTAGATGAGCAGGAATTGGTTGAGTTTATGAATAGTCTGAGATATGTGATCAACTTTATGGATAAGAATTGGTAAGGAGAATTTATGGACCGCACTCAAGCTATGCGCTACCAAAAAATTAATAGTCTGCTATGGAACTTCTCTCTGCCAGCTATTGTGGGTATGGTGGTAAACTCACTCTACAATATTGTGGATAGGATATTTCTAGGCCGTGGTATAGGCTCTCTAGCTATTGCAGCGACTACGGTGGCTTTTCCTATGATGATCATACTTATGGCAGTGTCGGTACTGATCGGGGTAGGAGCTACTGCCTTGATTTCCATTCGCCTGGGAGAGCAAAAGCATGAGGAAGCCGAAAAGGTGATTGGCACTGCTACTACTATGATTATACTGCTGCCAGTTATTTTCGCCCTTTTCTTTTTCCTATATACTGAACCGATTTTGATAGCCTTTGGAGCTAGTGAGGAAGTACTCCCTTACGCCAAAGATTTTATGCAGATCATAATGCTAGGGGCTGGCTTTGGCACTATCAGCATGGGTATGAATAATTTTATCCGCGCCGAAGGCAATCCGCGCATGGCTATGTATACTCAGCTTTTGGGTGGAGCAGTAAATGTGGTGTTGAACTATGTCTTTATTTTTCAATTTGGTTGGGGAATGAAGGGGTCTGCCTTTGCAACTGTTCTGGGACAGTTAACAGGAGCTGTCTGGGTACTGAGTTACTTCTACAGTGGTCGCAGCATTGTTAAGATCCGCTGGAAATACCTGCGCCCTCAGTGGCCCATCCTGCTGAGTATCATGGCGATCGGGTTTGCGCCATTTGCCATGCAGGTGGCCAATAGTGTGCAGCATCTGATCCTTAATAAAACTGTTATCCATTACAGTGGTGACATAGCTCTCTCCGCAGTAGGGATCATGATGAGCATTGGAACCATACTGTTTATGCCCATCTTAGGACTCAGTCAGGGAGCTCAGCCGATCATAGGCTTTAATTATGGAGCCCGTCAGTATGATCGTGTTAAAGAAACCTTCAAGGTAGCCGTGTTTGCCGGGACAGCTATTTCCGTGATCGGATGGCTGATAGTTCATATTTGGCCAGCCCAGATAATTGGATTATTTACCCGCGATGACGTTGAACTGATTGCTCTAACTACCCATGCTATAATTATTTACTTTGCCATGCTTCCTGTATTAGGCTTCCAAATCATTGGTTCAACCTATTTTCAGGCGGTGGGCAAACCGATCCAGTCAACCATTCTCAGTTTGTCCCGACAGGTACTGATATTTATTCCCCTACTGGTTATTCTGCCGCGGTTCTGGGGCATTGAAGGGGTATGGCGAACGCCGCCCATCGCTGACTTACTGGCAGTACTGTTGACTGGCACATTGATCCTTTTCGAAATGAAAAACATAAAAAAACTAGAAGAGGCTGATAAAGACCGGAATAATCAAGTTTGGGATCATGATGAAGAGTTGGCCAGTGCCTGTACCGATCGATAACACTGGCCTAACTCAATAATAAGCGGTCATTGTCTAACTCCTGCCCGCTACGACGACCAAAAAGGTCGATCAGTTTCTCTACGGTCATCTCCCTGCGCTCCTCACCGGCTATATCCAAAATAATGCTGCCATCATGCATCATGATAGTACGGGTACCGTATTCCAGAGCGTTTTTCATGTTATGAGTAACCATTAGGGTGCAGAGTTGATATTGCTCTACTAATTCTCGGGTCAGACGCAGCACATGCTTGGCTGCTGAGGGGTCTAAAGCCGCAGTGTGCTCATCCAGCAACAGCAGCTTGGGTTCAACGATTGTGGCCATCAGCAGTGTTATAGCCTGGCGCTGTCCTCCGGAGAGCAAACCAACCTTCTGTTTCAAACGGTCTTCCAGTCCTAATTCCAGACGAGCCAATCGGTCGCGGAACATAGCAGCATCTGCTTTGCGAACGCCCCACTGGAGACCGAGGGGTTTACCTTTGGCGTAAGCCATAGCCAGGTTTTGTTCAATAGTCATATCGAAAGCTGTCCCTTTAAGGGGATCTTGAAAAACCCGCCCAATATATTGAGATCTTTTGTATTCCGGCCAGAAGGTTATGTCCATGGAATCCAAAAAAATACTGCCCTGGTCTGGTTCATGTACTCCCGCAATACAGTTGAGCAATGTTGACTTACCAGCACCATTGCCGCCAATGACCGTAACAAATTCACCGGCTTGCAAGGTAAGGTTTACATTATTTACAGCCAGTTTTTCATTGATGCTCCCCAATCCAAAGGTTTTACTTAAACCGTTTATTTTCAGCATTCTCTTAACCCTCCTTATGGACCGATCGACGAGAATGTCTTTTGCGGCGAGATATCAGGCCAGCTTTAATAACGGGAGCCGCCAGGGCCATAGTTACTATAACTGCCGAGATCAGTTTAAGATCGGTAGGGGGCATACCCAGATGCAGAGCTACTGCAATCACAAAACGGTATAGAATGGCTCCTAGTACTACCGCAATCAAACGGCGCAGCAGCGAATTGATCCCAAAGAGAACTTCCCCGATAATTACTGAAGCCAGACCGATCACTACCATACCAACGCCCATACTTACATCGGCAAAGGACTGGTATTGAGCGATCAAGGCCCCTGAAAAGGCTACCAGACAGTTAGCCAGACCCAGACCCAGTAAAATGGTGGTGTCAGTATTGACTCCCACCGATCTGACCATTTGATCATTGTCGCCAGTAGCTCGTAATACTAAACCAAATCTGGTCTGCAGAAATAAGTACAGTATCAAGATCACGGCTATCAGTAAAACAAGCGGAATCAACCACTGAGCATGTGATTCCAGAGATGTCCCCTGCAGTGAAGAAAAAACAGTAGGTTGATTGAGCAGAGGAATGTTGGCACGGTTAAACATCACTCGTAAGTTGATCGAGTATAAGCCCAGCATAACCAGGATCCCAGCCAGCAAAGGCTGTATTTTCAGCTTGGTATTCAGCAAAGCGGTCACATTGCCCGCTAGCCATCCGGCCAACATGGCCGCAGGTATAGCTAAGAGAGGATGTCCCATAGTGCATAGCATAGCTGAGACAGCAGCTCCCAGTGTAAAGCTGCTGTCTACAGTTAAATCCGGCATATTAAGGGTACGAAATGAGATAAATACTCCCAGAGCCATGATGGCATAAATTATGCCCAGCTCCACTGAACCCTGCATAGCTAGTAGACTCATTGATTCAGTGCTCCTTCAGTAAAAGTGCGACACGAAATTTATTCAAATATCTCGGCGGCCTCATTTAGTACATCTTCCGAGATGGTAACGCCAATAGCTTCTGCTGTTGTCTTGTTAAGGTAAACTTCCACGTCACTGATGGTCTTGACTGGAATATCGCCAGGGTTTTGGCCCTCCAGGATCTGGATAGCTATATTGGCTGTCTCCTGTCCCAATACGACATAATTGACACCGTAGGTGGCCAGCCCTCCATCCTTTACCAAAGAGTCGGCCCCAACATACACCGGGGTTTTGGCATCTTTAGCTACCTGAGCTACTACCGGCATGGCAGAAGCTATGGTGTTGTCAATAGGGATGAAGATAGCGTCAGCTTTGTCCGTTAGCGTTGCCGTAGCCTGCTGAACCTCGGAAGAATTCATTACGGTAGCATGAACCACTGTCAACCCATTTTGCTGCGCATACTCCTCGAGGTTTTCAATGACAGCAATCGAGTTGGTTTCGCTGGAACTGTAGAGTGCGCCAATGGTTTTAATGCCCGGAGTGATCCGTTGTGCCAATCCCATGATTTTCTCGGCGGAAACAGCGTCTGAGGTTCCGGTCACATTTGCCCCCGGTTTTTCCAAGCTGTCTACCAGGCCTGAACCTACCGGATCGGTGCAAGCAGAGAATACTATGGGGATATCTTTGGTCTCACCTACCGCTGCCTGGGCGGAGGGGGTAGCAATAGCCACGATCATGTCATACTTGCTGGTGGAAAACTTTTGGCAGATGGTTTTCAAATTAGTCTGATCATTTTGGGCATTTTGATAGTCTATGATCACATTTTCACCATCGCGATAGCCTTGTTCTGCCAGATGGTCAACAAAAGATTCGCGAATCATATTGAGGGAGGGATGCTCCACGATTTGAACAATACCGATTTTGATTTGATCATCAGCCTGACTGGATCCACCATCAGCTGAACAACCAGCCGCTAATACCACCAGCATAATCGTTAGTAGCAAAAACACCTTACTTGTAACAATTCTCTTCATTCCAATTCCTCCTATTCTATTCTTGCTGGTGCGCTCAACTCTGCTCTGCTCATCTTCGCTCTGCTAGTTCTGCCTGAAGGCATTGGAAGAGCCGCAAAAACAAAAACACCCATCCTTATTATATTAAGGACAGATGTATAATCTGCGGTACCACCTTAGTTGGTACAATCGTACCCGCTCACAGAGTGTTGACACACCCATAGCCCGGTAACGCTGGCCAAGCGTCGGAAGCTACTGCAGTCTATGGGACTGGTTCACCCCACCCTCCGAGGGCCATTGTTCCACTCCATTTCCGCCGGGATCCCAGCTTCCCCGACTCTCTGTAGGCTGGTGGTGGTTTTACTTCCTCTTCATCGGTGTATACTCATATATAAACAGACCACCAAAAAAAAGTCAAACAGTTTTCTAACGGCAAAGTCATGGCAAAATTATCCGGTATTTCTCGAATTAATAAGTGAAATTCACGTAGGTGGGCCCAACTTCTCGGGTGTAGGCCTCCAACTGTTCTCTTTCCATTTGAGGAATCTGTCTGAGGGGCAGGGCTTCATGACAGCGGGGACAGACTACCTTGAAAGTTTCCCATTCTTTATTACCGTCGGTCCGCTGCAGCAATATATAAATCAAGGTGGGTGTAGCCTTGCCATTTACGGAGTACTTGGAAGCGGTCTCCAGAGTCCAATTGTACTCATTTACATAATTACCGCAGCGCGAGCAGTATATCATCAATTCAGCGGTTTCACTAAGACGCATAGCAGTTCACTCTTTCTGGTTGATATTAAGAAAACCTGTTAACATCCATGACTATAATATGATTATAATATGTAAAGACAGTTTAAAGTATGGTTTATGCTAGGAGAGATCACATGGGGCTTAGAAAACAGGCAGCCGAGCTAATGATCCGTTGTCCGGAATGCAGGAAACAATCCAATGAATACAACTGGACCCTGAAGACAGCCGCTCACTTTTCCATAGGGGCAGAAACCTGTCCCACCGTTATCCAGGTGATTTTAGCAACACTGGAAGGGCAGGGCGAGTTCTTTGATGGTTACCGCATGATCTGTCCCCGCTGTAATTATGGCATAGATTTCGAGCGTATCGATCTGCCTGATCATGATGAGGTGATAGGCTATGCTGAACTGGTCGGGGAAGAGTATTGCCAGGGCTGGTATTGAGTCATATGAGGATGTTAGGCAAATCCTAAATAGGCTAAAATCTAACGAAAATGAGCCTTTGATAGGTAATAGTTTGCTTTTTATGGTAACATCAGTTAAAATTAGTTTGCCGATCATGCTTGCGATGGAATGTTTGCCCCTTCTCGATAAGCCCAGTCTTGGGAAGTAAGGGAAATCAAGGCGCGCTTCCCCTGGCATCGGATTAAAATTGAGGAGGTTGTCAAATGTATTCTGACAAGATCTTATCCTGTAAAGAATGTGGACGTGAATTTGAATTCACAGCTGCTGAACAGGAATTCTACGCCCAGAAGGGTTTTACCAATGAGCCTGGGCGCTGCCCGGAATGCCGTTCAGCTCGCAAAGCTCGTAACCGTGATGGTGGTGGATATGGCCGCTCTGAACGCGAGATGTTTCCCGCGGTATGTGCTTCCTGTGGAAAAGACACCACAGTGCCATTCCAGCCCAGTGGAGATCGGCCTGTTTACTGCAGGGATTGCTATAGACCGCAACCCCGCCGCAATAGCTGGTAAATGAAAAACAACTCCTTGGCTCCAAAGCCAGGGAGTTTTTTCATGTCCACATTAGATGGACATCCTTTTTGTCATCTTTTAGTGAGGAACGACCGGCTGTATTTATGCTCAAGAGTAAAAGCCAAAATCTATCCGGGTTTTACAACTTATGCTATAATTTAGATACATTTACAATAGAGAGGGATTTAGTTTGAAAAAGAGGGTGATGTAATGACGGAAGAATTTCGTAAACACAGGGGACGGGTTAGCAAAGAAGTGCTGCAAAAGCATGGTCTGTCGGTTGCTTACGATGGGGAAATGCTGGAAGGACGGCCACATGGTTTGGGCAAAGCCTATTACAAGGACGGTCGTTTTTACGAAGGTGAGTGGCTCAAGGGAAGACCTCATGGTGAGGGAAAACTGTATTATGACAACATGAATATATGGTATGAAGGCCAGTGGGTTAAGGGTAAAAGAGAAGGATATGGTAAGTCTTATTACGAAGATGGAACCTTGGCCTTTGAAGGGGAATGGAAAGACGGTAAACCCGTTAAATAAGTAGAGTTTTTAATAATATGACCCAGGTTCTAGAGACCTGGGTTATATTGTGTTATAAAGTATGTAATATAATGGATTGCCAAATCTTTATTGCGGAATTTTGATAAAATATAAGCGATGAAATAAGAAAGAGAAGGGTGATGGAATGAGCTACGAGTACATGGTGGAAAATGATATTGTGATCTTTAAGTTTAAGAATGGTAAAACCAACCCTATCTCCACCGAGACTTTACAAGGGCTGGCAGAAGTTGTCGAGCGAGTCAATCAGGAAGAACAACTTAAGGGTATCATAATTACCGGCGAAGGCCGCTACTTATCCAGTGGTTTTGATTTGAAAACCTTTACCACCTTTGCAAGTCCCCAGGCCATCATTGACTGGTTTGAGTTCGAAGAAGAGACTCTGTACAAACTGTTTACCTGCTCAAAACCAGTAGTGGCGGCTATAAATGGCCATGCCACCGCTGCTGGCATGATCGTCTCTATGGCCTGTGATTATCGCATTTGTGTCGATCATCCTAAAATTAAACTAGGCATGACAGAAATAAAGATCGGTCTAGCCTTGACTCCGGCAGAGGCAGAAATAATGCGCTTTGGGCTGGATACTGATGCCAACTATCGGGACGTTATATTCAAGGGTGAGATGTTTGACCCGGTGTGGGCTCTAGAACATCGAGTCGTCGATGAGTTGGTTGATAATGTGGATGACCTGATGGCCAAAGCTAAAGCCAAAGTATCGGCTCTGATCGATACCCCCGGTCGCCCGTTTATCATGCTCAAAGATATGCAAAAAAGACATGCAGCCAAGGCTATCCGCGATGGAATCGAAGCCTATGATTTCCAGCTACTGGTTGATACCTTTACCAATAAGTCCATTGTCGACACATTGAAAATGGTTCTAGCCGCCATAAGCTAAGCTGGAAATCGCACCTTATTGTAAAAAAAGAGGCCCCTGCGGGGGCCCCTTTTTGATCAATAGGTAGGGCTATTAATTTTACCTCTTATGAGAACGACGCCAGATATTCTGATCCTGAGCTGATTTTATCAGATCGTCGCGAAAGTCGGGATGAGCCAGCCCGATAAGTCCTTCCGCTCTTTGCCAGGTCGATTTGCCCTTCAGATTAAACATCCCGTATTCTGTAACAATATGCTGAGCTACAGTACGGGAATCAGTAACTATAGCCCCGGGGGTCAAAATAGGCACGATACGCGACTTCATCACACCATTCTCGTCAGTGTGTGTGGAAGGCAAGCATAGGAATGATTTCCCGCCCCGGGATTCATAAGCCGCCAGAACGAAATCCAACTGTCCGCCGGTACCGCTGATATGACGGGTTCCCACCGATTCGGCGCAAACCTGACCGTAAATATCGACTTCCACCACGTTATTTATGGTCATTAAATTGTCATTAGCAGATGCGACCCTAACATTGTTAGTATAGTCAACCGGATAGCTGCTGCACATCGGGTTGTTGTGCAGAAAATCATACAAGCGCTGTGTACCCAGAGCAAAAGTATAAGCGAGCTTGCCTGGATCAGTAGTCTTGTATCGGCCTGTGATCCTGCCGGCTTCAACCATGTCCACAAAAGAGTCTACCATCATTTCCGTGTGGCAACCCAAATTCTTGAGATCTGATTGAGCAATCATTTGCCCCACCGATAAAGGCATGGGCCCAATGCCCAGTTGTAGACAGCAGCCATCGTACAGTTCCTTGACAATGTATTCGGCTACTTTCTTATCGGCTATACTAGGTGCAGCGGGGATCAGTTCAGGTAAAGGAGGATTGTTGCCTTCGATTATATGATCCACTTGAGAAATGTGAATGGCCTCGTGGTAACCACCCAGGCAACGGGGCTGATTCTGGTTGACCTCAACAATAACCAGGCGAGAGCGGTCAAAGACGGCCTGGCTATGTGAGTTTTGCGGGCCGTAGTTGAAGTAGCCGTGCTCATCCATGGGGGCAACTTGATGTACGGCGATATCGATGGGTTCGATATGCTCACGAACATAGCGGGGCAGTTCTGAATAGCGAATGGGCGCATAGTAAACGGCGCGCTGCTGCTGAGCTGCCCGGCGATCCCACTTGGAAAAGTGCCAGGAGTGCCAGGTGAAAGTTTGGCCTTCTGGATCAGCTTCCATTACCTGAGGAATGTATTGAGGTAAAATTGTCCATATTTTGATATCGGTTAATTCATTAACTCTCTTGGCTAGAGCCTGATCAAAAGCTACCGTTTGGCCAGTGAGGTTACCATAATCTATCCAGTCATGAGATTTTACCAAACTGGCGGCAAACTCAGCTGAAACCAATTTTTGCTGGTATTCCCTGGAATAATCCCGCAAAAAATCCCCCCCTAAGACTATGATGTTTAAACTATACTAAAAAGGTATGCGGTTTGTCTTCGACCATATCTTCATTTCCCGGGCTGAAGCCAGAAGATCATCTCTGAAATCGGGATGAGCCAGGTTTATCAAGGCTTCTGCACGTCCCCAGATTGACTTGGCTTTCATATTTACTATCCCATACTCGGTTACAACATAATGAACCTGGGTACGAGGAACTGTTACTACTGCACCTGGAGTCAAGAGGGGACGTACCCGAGAGTGCATTTTTCCTTCGGAATCAGTAAAAGTGGAGGAGAAGGCTAGGAAACTCTTACCGCCCCGGGAATGGAATGCTCCGGTAACAAAGTCAAGCTGACCACCTGTTCCTGAGATTTGACGCAATCCGTAACTTTCGGAACAGACCTGACACAGCAAATCTATTTCCAGGATATTGTTAATGGAGATGGCGTTAGTGTTCCGGGCTACAGCCTCTGGACTATTAGTGTCATAAACAGCAACTGACGCGCAGCGGGGATTATCATTGAGAAAGTCATAAGTCTCCGGAGTACCCAGACTGAAAGAAAAAGTACTTTTGTTGATGTCTTTTGCCTTGCGCATATTCGTTATCTTACCGGTTTCATACATCTTGACATAAGCATCACAGAACATTTCGCTCTGTATGCCCAGATCCTTAAGATCGGATTCCGCGATCATATTGCCGATCAGGTTAGGAAGGGCCCCTATGCCCAGCTGTAGGCAGGCGCCATCTACTATTTCGGCTACTATCTGTTCAGCAATGCGTTTTTCGGATTCGCTGGGTGCGGCAGAAGGTGGGGTAGCGAAAACGGGCTGCTCCGATCCCTCAATAATGTAATCGATTTCGCTGATGTGAACATACTCATCGCTTCCACCCAGACAACGGGGCATGTTGGGGTTGACCTCTACAATGGCTACCCGGCTGTTAAGGGCCATACCGCGATTATGAGAGTTGCCCAGACCGAAGTTAAAACATCCTGACCGATCCATAGGAGTGACCTGTGCACACCATACGTCAGCCCAGTATTGCTTGAAATCAGGGTTGTAGGCCAGCATGGTAGCTTCGTGATAGTTAAAAGGCGCGTGGCATGCTAAACCCAGATCAGCTGCTTTGCGATCCAAAGCGGTGAAATACCAGCTGAAATACTGAAAGGTCTTCTGTTCGGGGTCGCATTTGATAACTTCCGGTATAGGCAGCACCGATCCTGTAGCTCGAATCGAAACATTTTGCAGTCCGTCACCTGCTCTTTTGCCCAGGGCTACATCAAAGTCGATTGGTTTGGTAGCGAACATACCATACTCCACAATATCGTTGGACTGCACTAGTTTGGCGGCTTCGTCCGCACTAATCAATTTGCGGCGATATTCTTCCATATAAGTCCCCATATTAACACCTCCAGCTTTTCCCATTTTGTTCATCATATCACACAATTTAGAATATTCACACAACATACTTCGCAAGATATGTACCATCCCATTAGTTCCCAACCAGCGGCCTTTTTTTACGGGGAGATAAAAAAACATGTAGCAAAAATTGCACACGATTAGTGATAAACTTATAACAAGTTCAAGGGGAAGATGTGACGTATCAAGTTGTGCAGATCACAGGACGCTTGTGTTAATTTTTGGACAATTGATAAGGAAGGTTGTTGTGCAAAGACCAGTACCTGATTATTTGCGACCTGGACTAAAGATCCTTTTTGTGGGTTTCAATCCCAGTCTGCGCTCGGCAGAAGTTGGTCACCACTATGCTAATCCCAACAATCGGTTTTGGACTATTATCTATCGGGCTGGTTTAACCACTCGCAAGTATCTTCCCCAAGAAGACCATCGGTTGTTGGAGTTGGGCTATGGGTTTACCAATATAGTGGAGCGTCCTACCCGTGCTGCCAGCGACATTACCGGGGATGAATACCGCGTGGGCAGACAAGCATTAAAGAGCAAGGTTCAGATTTATCGGCCTCAGTTGGTATGTTTTGTGGGCAAGGGAGTCTATCGGGAATACAGTGGAGAACGCCAGATAGATTGGGGATTGCAAGCTAACAGCATAGTAGAAGGAGTCAAGGATTTCGTGGCGCCTTCTTCCAGTGGCTTGGTGCGTATACCCTTAGATGAGGTTGTCGCTATTTACCGTGAAATAACCCAGCTGATCACTTGAGCCAACCTATGTAAGGTTTAGGGAAAGGTAACGTAGTGAGTATTAGTAGTGTTCTGAATTGTTATGGAGGTTAGTTATTATGATGCTTAAGAAAACATGGGGATTATTATTGATACTGGCTCTAATGGCCACGATGATGATAGGATGCGGGGGAACAGAGTCCAACCAACAGCAATCGGAACAGACTCCTTCCCAACAAGTGGAAGATACCATCGATCCATACGCCATTAAGGCCACCGTCACCTATACTGGGCGCATTGATAATAATTCAGTGGAAATGGATCTGCAGGGAAGCCCGCTTGCCTTCCAGTTGCCGGAGGAAATGATGGAAACTTGGGATGACCTGGGGTTTGTTGAAGGAGACCAGCTGGAGATCCAATACCAGGAGCGCACCGATGATCGCCCCCTGCTCCTGAAAGCTGACAAAAAGCAAGTCCACCGTGAGCCTACCAGTTGATTACGGTGATAGAGACTTGGGTTAGTCTTGTCAAAGGATATCAACCAGAGATTCAATAAGCGGAACACGAAGATTAATCCCAAGATTAAAGCGGAACAATAAATACCACCCCAAGGAACTCTTGGCAATCTCCGTGGCAAGGATGGATGGCCAATCGGGTTCCTTTTTTGCGTTGGGCAGGATAATCAGCAGAGAAATTAGAATATAGCACATAGAGCAATATCTGTATAAGGGAGAGGGGCGGTTTCAATGGTGTATCAACGATTAGAGGAGATCACTTCTCATCAAGAGGCTTTATCTCTGTTAAAAGAAGGCAATCTGCGTTACGTTGCCGGTCAAACCCTAAAGCAGGACGTTAGTGCAGAAAAACGCAATTCTCTGGTGGAAAAGGGACAAAAACCTTTTGCGGTAATAGTCTCATGTTCCGACTCGCGCCTACCACCGGAGTTATTATTTGATCAGGGATTGGGTGATTTATTTGTTATCAGGGTAGCTGGTAATGTATTAGGCCCGCTGACTATGGGAAGCGTGGAATATGGAGTAGAACACCTGGGGGCTCCTTTATTGGTAATCCTGGGCCACAACCACTGTGGTGCAGTAAAAGCCACGGTAGATGGCGGGGATGCTCCAGGCAGTATTGGGGCTATTGTGGAGAGGATCAGGCCTTGCGTGGAAATAGTGCGGACTGGTGGCGCAACAGGTGAGGAAGTTTATGAACATGTTGAGGATATGAATATTAAGGCTATGGTGGCAGAAGTAAAAGCTAGCCCGGTTATAGAGGAGTTTCTTCATAAGGGCAGCCTGCGCGTTATAGGGGCAAAATATTGTCAGGAAACCGGTGAGATCACCTTTTACGAGTAACTTATCATATTTTCAAAGCTGATGCTTGATAGGCATCAGCTTATTGTTTTCCACCTCATAATGACAATTGTGAGGTGGTTTATTATTCCTGCTTGTCCAGCGTGATGGTCGTTTTTCCAAAATAGTTGCACGGAACAAGTTGGTATCGCCCTGTTTTACTGTGATTGTCCTCATGATATGTAAGGATTATGGAAATGAATAAAAATATAGCTGCTTGTCTGGGCTCCCAAGACGGATCTGGTGATGAAACAAGCTTTGCATTAGTTCATTGATACCAAGTAAAATCGGTTAGTGGAAGGAGTGATACTATCAATATTCTAAGATCACGACTTATTACGATAATTGTTGCGATAGTTATTATGATCGCAGTTCCAGCCCAGCCTGTCTTAGCGTTTCTGGGAGACCGCACTCTGCGCGTGGGTGACCAGGGCTATGATGTACAGCAACTCCAACAGGATTTGGGATATCTAGGCTATCCGATAGGACAAGTAGACGGGCGATATGGTTGGAATACCTTTGAAGCGGTTAAGCGTTTTCAAGCAGACAATGGGCTGGTGGTGGATGGTATTACTGGTAAAGCCACAGCACAACAGTTGATTAAACAGGTAAGTACACCGTTGAATAGTGATGCAAATACGACCCCGGTAGCTACGAATGCCGGGGATGCTAATCCTTCGCGGGGCGGCTTGGCGCTGAGGATTTCCCAGGGTGATATCTATGATCTAGCTCGATTAGTGCATGGAGAAGCTCGAGGTGAGTCCTTTGAAGGTAAGGTAGCCATCGTGGCTGTAGTGCTAAACCGCTTGGAATCGAAAAAATTTGGCAATAGTATTAAACAGGTGATTTTTGAACCGGGAGCATTTACTGCCATTGATGACGGACAGTTTTACATGGAACCAGACGAAAGCAGTTATGAGGCTGTTCAGGTAGCGTTACGAGGCTGGGATCCCACCGGTGGTGCACTCTATTACTGGAACCCAGTTACAGCCACCAGCAAATGGGTGTGGAGCCGCCCCATTATCAATCAAATTGGCAAACATGTTTTTGCTCTGTAAGTCCGAAAACTTTATTACCAGGGCCTCAACCGAGGCCCTTTTTCTCATTTTGGTATATAACAGTGGTTATTAGCTGCATAGATGCTTGTGGCAGGAAAAGAAAGTTTGAAAATGCTTTAACAGTTCATTATACTAAATAGATAAGCAATTATCCTTATGAAGGAGAGGAAGGAATATGGGGAAAATCACTATTGAACAAAGCCAATCACCTAAAACCAAGCCGGATCAGAATAATTTAGGCTTCGGCAATTATTTTACTGATCATATGTTTATTATGGACTACACTGAAGGAGTAGGATGGCACGATCCCCGCATCATTCCTTACCAGCCTCTAATGATGGATCCAGCAACTATGGTTTTTCATTATGGCCAAGCGATTTTTGAAGGACTGAAAGCCTATAAAGCACGGGATGGCAGGGTATTACTATTTAGACCTCATAAAAATATGGCCCGGATCAATATCTCCAACGATAGATTGTGTATTCCTCCTATTGATGTAGATTTTGGAGTAGAAGCCATCAAGGCTCTGGTCAAACTGGAAAAAGACTGGATACCTGAAGCCGAGGGAACTTCTCTATATATCAGACCTTTTATTATAGCTACTGATCCTTATCTGGGAGTACGTCCTTCACTTACTTATAAATTTATGATCATCCTCTCTCCGGTCGGTGCCTATTATCCGGAAGGAATCAACCCCGTCAAAATTTACATAGAAAGCAAATATGTTCGAGCTGTAAAAGGTGGGATCGGATTTGCTAAAACCGCCGGAAACTATGCTGCTAGCCTGAAATCCCAGGTGGAGGCGCAGAATAAAGGCTATACCCAGGTGCTGTGGCTGGACGGAGTTGAGCGCAAGTACATCGAAGAAGTCGGCACCATGAATATCTTCTTTAAAATCGATGGAAAAGTGGTTACCCCGTTACTGGAAGGAAGCATTCTGGACGGCATCACCCGTGATTCAAGCATAGCCTTGCTTAAGCACTGGGGAATCCCAGTTGAAGAAAGGCGCATAAGCATTGAAGAAATCTTTCAGGCTCAAGCAGACGGTAAATTGGATGAAGCCTTTGGTACGGGCACTGCTGCAGTGATATCGCCTATAGGATCTTTGAATTGGAATGACAACATTATTACTATCAACAATGGACAGACCGGCGAAATCTCCAAACGCATCTATGATACTATTACTGGTATTCAAAGCGGTGCCATGGAGGATCCTTTTGGTTGGACGATCTCGGTCGAATAAGCAACAATCCAGCGAGCCTCGCCTTAAAAGGGCGAGGCTCATTGTTTTCCAGGATAAATATGTTATTGGGGCCATAAGGTAATCTGCTGTCCTGAGCCTTAAGCAGGAGAACCTGACCCTTCTGTAGAAATACCCTGCAAAACGTTTTGCAGATACTTTCAGCAGTTGGAGGTATAGTATATGACTGAATACAGATTTGAAATTATCAAAGTTGAGCCCCTAAAAGGACAAAAGTTGGCCGGTAGTAAGGACTATACAACTCATGTGCTGGTGATAAGAGACGGAAAAACTCTCCTGGATGAGAATATAAAAGTCAGAAAGAATCCCGCCGGGGTTTTCCCGGAACAGGATATAATTCGAAAGAAATTGACCGCTCCATCTCTGCAGAAGGAGCTGACCGATAGGCTAAAAACCTATATAAAGAAACAGAAATAAACGATACAGAAACAATATGTAGTTTTATCCAAACCCTGGCAGGATAATCAGATCTATAGATAGAATTGTTTAAAGAATTATACAATTAAGGGGGATTTGGGTTTATGGAAAATTACAAAGGAAAAGAGTACAAGGCCATTTTGGCCTGGGTTGAGGATGGTATTGGCCATATAAAGTTAAATCGTCCCAAGAGCCTCAACTCCATCGATTTTACACTATTGAACGATTCGTATGACGTTCTAACTCTCTACGCTGAGGATCCCGAGGTACGTTGCATAATCATCAGCGGGGAGGAAAATGTTTTTGCGGCGGGTGCTGATCTCAAAGCTTTGGCCGGCTACGATTCTTTCCAGGCATACGAGTTCCTGGATGCAGTACATCGGACAATCTTTGCCATGGAAGACAATCCCAAACCCATTATCGCTGCGGTCAATGGTCTGGCATTGGGCGGTGGTCTGGAACTGATGTTGGCCTGCGATATCCGCATTGTGGCTGATAACTGTACTTTCGGTTTTCCGGAAATCAGTCTGGGCATTTTCCCCGGTGGAGGGGGAACCCAGCGTACGCCTCGTAATGCATCCATCTGCATGGCCAAACAGTATATTTTCACCGGCGACTTCTTTGATACCGAGACTGCCTACAGAATGGGTCTGGTCAATATGGTAGTTCCTCCCGCCGAAGTTATGGATGCTGCCAAAAAGATGGCTCGCAAGATAAGCCGCAAGGGAGCCTTGGCTTTACGGGAGGCCAAAAAGTGTATCAATAACTCCATGAATCTTGACATCAAGAGCGGTAGCCGTGCTGAGCAGGTATCCTGGTCTATGCTGTTTGCTTCGGAAGATAAGAGTGAAGGCATCAACGCCTTTTTGGAAAGCCGTAAAGCGGAATTCAAAGGCCGCTAACCCACTTTTGCGAATTCATAAGCATACCGAGGAGGCATCGTATCCAAGCGGTGCCTCCTTTTACGTGCGACAGGGAGCGGTTCTCGTTTGATCCCATACTATACACAGTATTTCACGTATTGTAGGGGCAAACGACCGTGTTTGCCGTTGCCGAAACATTTCTTAAAAAGATGAGGGAGATAACTGAGTTACAGAAGTGAGATACGGCTGTCTATGCGGAAGTTATTATTTCTTGCGGGAACGTCCTAAGTTTTCGCGGGGATTGTACCTCTTGATAGAGATCCCGTCATCGTCAATAAAAGCCACTTCCGGATAAGGACGGGTGGTCTGATCCTCGGGTGAACGGGATATTCTATCCGCAATGCGTATTTGACTGGGGATCAAGTTTAGCGCAAACACAATGCTGCTGGCATCTCCGAAGCACCCGGCATGAGCTATTCCTCCCATTTTTCCTAGGACAATGATGTCGCGGGCCGCCACGATCTCAGCACTCTCGTGCACATCCCCCCACACCACTACCGAACCTTCGGAATGTACCTTCTGACCGCTGCGTACGTTTTTGTGTATAAAAGTATCGCCCGGCACTGGAACAGTCTGAGGAGGAGGTGCTGCTGGGGCAGATGCTTTTGATTTGCGAATGGGTAGTTCGGTATTATTAAGCACCATGCCATAGTTCAAGCACAGCTGCTGCAGGGCAGCCAATTCATCCAAAGAAAAACCGGCCAAACCACTGCCGCTGAACACCACCCGGGAACCTTTGAATAATTGTTCGCTACTCTTAATTTTTTCGTCCAGTGCACGGTAGGCGTCGGCAAAAGGAACAGCATCGAATACCACCAAAAGATTACCGTTGACACCTTTAATTTTGATCATTTTGCTTTATTACCTGCCTTTTACTGGAATACTAATGTCCAGCGCTGTATTGCGTCCTTCAGTGATCAGACGTACTTCCGGGCTTCCGTCAATATCCAAGTGATTGGCAATAACCACGATGATGTCTTCCTTCAGGGAATTCAAAGTCTCGGGAGTCAAATTCAAACGGTCATGAGATAATACTACCCGCAAACGATTATTAGCTTGGTTACGACTGGAAGATTCGTCGCGTGTGTAGATCTTCTTGATAAAATCTAACATTTCTGCTCCTCCTTTAACGACCCGAGAATAGATTGCGTCCCAGGCCCCTTAGTCTGTCCCAGAAAGAATCGTCCTGAAAAGTTGGAAATTCCACCTCTTCACCTATGATCCGTCGGGCAATATTATTAAACGCTAGTGCGGCACTGGAGCGATCATTTAAGATGATGGGTTCACCTCGGTTGGTAGACACTACCACATTGCGATCCTCCGGCACGACACCCAATAAGTCGATACACAGGTGTTCAATAAGATCTTCGATGCTCAGCATATCTCCATGGCGAACCATGTCCGGGCGTATGCGGTTCACAATTAATTTAATATCCTGGAAACCAGCTGATTCCAACATACCGATAATCCGATCCGCATCGCGTACCGCTGAAACCTCAGGGTTGGTGACCACCAGGGCTTGGTCGGCAGCTGCAATAGCGTTACGGAAACCCTGCTCTATGCCAGCTGGGCAATCGATCAGGACGAAGTCAAAGTCGGGGCGCATTTGTGAGCAAAGGTCTTTGACTTGTTCGGGGGTTATCTCATCTTTATTGCGGGTTTGAGCTGCTGGTAGCATATGTAGTTCTGGAAAACGCTTGTCCCTAACTAGGGCTTGCTTCAAGGTGCATTCACCCTCAATGACTTGAACGATATCATAAATGACGCGATTCTCCAGCCCAAGAATGAGATCCAATTTCTTTAGGCCGATATCGAGATCCATTACCGCTACCCGGTAGCCCATTTTGGCTAAAGAGGTACTAACGTTAGCCACTGTAGTCGTCTTACCGACCCCACCCTTGCCAGAGGTAACTACAATGACATGGCATTCTGAGTTTTTCTTATCCATGGAGGGCCCTCCCTTGCAATTTTCGCAGTTTATCACTTGAGAATAAACTAATGTGACAAAAGTAGACACCTCTATTATTGTAAAGCAAAACTTGCTGTGAATAAACTGCTATTTATGGAAAATGCATGAATAGAAAAACACAAAACAATATGAGCCCCGGGCAGGGCTCATATTTGGAGAGGGAATGTGATGGAATTTATGTTTTATTTGGGGGGTGAAGGTTATCATTAGTATTACATAAAAACTTATTAATGGCAATAGTCTGAATATTAAAAATTTTTATGGTTGTTAATTGCATCGCTTAATTACTGCCTTCGGGTTCAATAGTTCCGATCAAAACTTATTGGATCAACTCGGGTGGGTAAGGCTTCCTTGTGGGAGCCTTACCCTTGTGCGATAATTAGGTCTTGGACTTCCCGGTTGATTGTAAAGAACGGGAATGAATGAGTTTTTTGATTTATACTGCGAATTAGTGCTTGATCTCACTGATTTCAAAATTACCGAGAATACTGGGTCCCGTTCTTTTATCCAATTTGCTCTTCTGCTGGGCCATATTAACCTATATCAGCCATGTACTGAAAGGCTCGGCGAATCTCACCCTGGGGATAGAACTGAGCCAGCCGCAGATACATATCTTTGACATATTCATTGATCCGACTGGCTAGAGTCATAATCTCTTGGCTATCGCTAGTTGTATGCGCTTCTTTTGTCAGAGATGAAATATGGGCGCTGCAGTTGTCTAAATTCCGTTGAATTAGCTGACTGGTGTTGGAAATCTTCCGAGCCATTTCATCTGTTTCCAACAATGTACCACCTGCAGCATAAAAACGTCCTACTTCACAATTCAAGGCAAAGTCAAATTCTTTCTCCAGAGTAGCGATTTTTTCCTGATCCTGTGTTACTACATTATTAATAACTGCACGGTCATTGTTAGTGCTGCATTTCTCAGCCAGACTAGCGTACACGTTCATTATAGCTGTGCGAACACCGATGCCCAGCTTAAACGCTTCACTGGCAGATAGAGGATAGGAAATCGTACCCTTGACAATGGTGGTGTTGGTGTTTTGCATTTTAATTGCTGCCTCCGTCATAATGCCTACCTCCTTTTATGATGCGATTCCAGATTTGAATCTATGCACCGGTCGCGTCTCTTGTTAATGTGATTGTACTATTGTTCACAAGATAAGCCAAGAAATGGATTTTTATCAGCCTCATAAAAGGGACTTATCAGCTGGGAATAAATGAAACATGGGCTAGGGGGTCAACTACTATTGATCAGTCCTGCATAAGAATGGCCAATAGTTGGCAATATTCTTTCGAAAGGGATAGTTTGACTGTCAAATACTCCCTGTGACATAATAACCGTAGAAGAATTATGTTAAATATGGAGGGAAAGGAAATGCTGCTGCTAAATCCAAAACAATTTACTGATCCGTTTCCAGATGAAGAAACCAATCAAATTTTTCGTAAGACCATAGAGTTTTTCGAAAAAAAGGGCCTGGAGAGTATCAAAGAAGATGACCAGGATATGGTCTTCTGCGATGATTGGATATCCTATAATAAGGAAATCGGTGCCTATGCTACTTTGCTGACTCCGGCCGGCTATGGAGATGCAAATTCTCGCTGGGACATGAATCGCATTGCCCAATTTAATGAAGTATTGGGGTTCTACGGATTGTCGTTTCAATACAATTACCAGGTAAGTATTCTGGGCCTCGGCCCCATATGGATGGGCGATAACGAGGAAGTTAAGCATCGTACGGCTCAAATGCTTAAAGATGCCGGGATATTTGCTTTTGGACTATCAGAAAAACAGCATGGTGCTGATTTGTATTCCAATGAAGTCAAACTGATACCGCAGGGAAATGGGCAATACTTAGCCAAAGGTGACAAGTATTATATCGGTAATGGCAACAAGGCTGCTTACGTTTCCACATTTGGACGCTATTCTGATACTGATGATTATGTTTTCTTTGCGGTGGAAAGCAGCCATCCCCGTTATGAATGTGTGAAAAAGATAAACACCGCAGGGGTTCGTCCGGCTTATGTAGCGGCCTATTCACTCCATGATTATCCTATTACTGATAAGGAGATCATTTCCAGTGGGAAAAAAGCCTGGGATTCAGCTCTAAACACTATTAATGTGGGTAAGTTCCAGTTGGGATTTGCGTCTATCGGTATATGCACACATGCCCTGTATGAGGCTATAAACCACTCCCATAATCGTTGGCTGTATGGCCATCGGGTCACAGACTTCCCCCATATAAAGAAACTTTTTACCGAATCATATGTCAGACTTATGGCCATGAAATTGTTTGGCTTAAGAGCTATAGATTACTTCCGCTCCGCTAATGATAATGATCGGCGCTACTTACTGTACAATCCCATTCAGAAGATGAAGGTGACCACCCAAGGCATGAAAGTAATAGACATGCTGCTTGATGCAGTGGCTGCCAAGGGATATGAACAGGATACCTTCTTCGAACTAGCTGTGCGTGACATCGGTATGATACCCAGACTGGAAGGTACCACCCATGTTAACATGGCTCTGATCATCAAATTCATGCAGAATTATTTCTTTGAACCAGTGGACTTTCCGGAAATTCCTACCCGAGATGATTTGGTCAATGATGATTACATCTTGAATCAGACAGCGGGCAGTCTGCGGTCAGTTCGCTTCCCCGATTATAAAAAGCCCTATGAGGGAATATCCACCCCCAACATTGAAGTGTTCAAACAGCAAATTGAACTCCTGAAAGATTTCTTAGGTACTACCCCCCCTTCGACTGAACAGGCCAAGAACGTGGACTATATGCTGGCTCTGGGCGAAATATTCACCATGGTAGCCTATGCTCAGCTTATCCTGGAAAATGCCAGGATCCATAAAGTGGCCACTGAGGTTATTGATGAGATCTATAACTTCATAGTCCGTGATACCTCATCATATGTATTGAATCTGCTAATGAACTACAACAACTCGGCTGAGCAGGAAGAAATACTACGCAAGATGATCATGAGTCCAGTCAATGACGAAGCCTTAAGTGGCAAAGTATGGACTGACCATGTACTGAGCCTGGAAGGCGCTTACGAAATGGACTAACTGAAGAGTATTAACTTAATATAATGCCCTGAGGACGGGAACAATCCCGTCCTCAGACCGTCAAAAAAGGCTAATAGCAACCCAAATAGTATCGCTTGCGATACATAAGTAGTGCCCTTGGGTGCTGCGTTAACTCAGGCAGACCCGTTCAATCGACGTACGTTATGTACGCCTCAATCACGGGCTTCCCGGTTGCCTTGCTCTTATCCTTTTTTGCTCGCTCTGGCAGGGTGTCGACTTTCTCGACACCCTGAGGACGGGAACAATCCCGTCCTTTTGTATTTAGAACAAGGTGGGTTGCTGTATGAGCGGGGCTGGTATGGGATTCGGGAGGGGGTTCTGCTGAAAAACAGGAGTGGCGAGAGTAGTAACTACCTGGGCATGCCAACCAGCCAGCTTCTGCAGGGCATCTAGCTGTTCACGATTTCCCAAACGGGCCTTTCTTAATGCTCGTCGTAGAGTGACATAAGAGTTTCTTATGTCATCTTCCTGTACAGGAAAGGGGAACCCATCTTTGCCTCCATGGGCAAAGGAATAACGCACGGGGTCGGAATAACTGGGCTGCACGCCATAAGCTATTTCAGCCACCAAACACAAGGCACGCAGTGTGGCAGGTCCAACCCCGCTCACACCCAGTAAGGTCTCAAAATCTTGGGGCTGCTGTTCATAGGCTGCCTGCAGGGAACGATTCAAGTAATTAGTACGGGGGATGCTATGTTGTCTGGGTAAGGACAAATGGGAGCAGGATTGGATGGTTGCCAATTCGGACAGTAATCGATCCGGTGACAAACAAGCCAGTTGAGCAGATATACTGCGAACTTCATCATTCTGACTGGACACCAGGTTTAGAGTTTCATGGGTATTATTGCAGCAGATAGCAGCTTGTGGCTCTACCACGAAATCATTAACACTTGAACCCAGCCAGTGATAACGTCGGGCCTGGCGTAGATCTTCGCGCATGCCCTGTTGGATCACTGCCCAACTACCTTCTTGGGTGAAAACGAAAAAGTGATGGTAAATCTGATAGCCGTCCTGTACGGCGGAACTGTCGACTTTGGCAGCCATGCGGCTGGCATATATCAAATCTTCTGCCGGGCCGCTCAGGGGGTAGCGGTCAGCTAAATCCGCTATTTCCATCGGAGTGCGCCGAGCCACCCGGCCTTTGCCACCGGCCAAGAACAACCCGGCCTGGGGACCTATCTCAGCCAGACCTTCTTTCAAAGCACCACATAGTGTGGTAGTTACTCCAGAAGAGTGCCAATCAAACCCCACCACACATCCCAGAGCCTGAAACCAATAAGGATCTGATAAACGTCTCAAAACTTCTTCTGTTCCGAAGTCTTCCAGGATCACTTCAATGATAGCTGCTGACAGAGCTTTCATATGTTTAAAGAGCCAGGCGGGACACTTGCCTCCATGGAGAGGTAAATTGGCAACGCCAGTTCGCATGGTTGATCACCCGTAAATTTAGTAATAATGTTATTATACTAGATGATCACCTTTTAGAACATACGTTCCGAGAAACAACTGGTATAGATCAGGTTTAGAAAAGTATTGGGTAATGCACTGATCACAGTTCTACCGGGATACATAAAGGAGAAGGAAAATGCTGAAAAGGATCGGCTGGACATTAGCAGGGGTGGTGTTGTTTGCCATCTTCTTTCTGATCGGTGTTTCCCTGACACAGACCACCCCCCGTTTGATTTTGTCTGCCACTGGTCTAAACCACTGGGAATACTCTGCCGCTGAAGCCACCACCATCTATTATCGAGACGGTGAACCCATGACCCAGATCGGCTATCAGCGAATCAATCATGAAGATTTCCCTGTTTTTTTGAAAGATGCGGTGGTAGCGGTTGAGGATCGGCGTTTTTACCAGCATGATGGCCTGGATACCAGGGGTATTGGCCGAGCTATCTATATCAATCTGCGGGAGGGCAGTGCTGCCCAGGGCGCCAGTACGATTACGCAGCAATTAGCCCGTACGCTGTTTTTGACTCAGGACAAGACTTTTGTTCGCAAGATCAAAGAGGTACTGTTAGCCGTCGCTTTGGAGGAGAAGTATTCCAAAGAAGAGATCTTATCCATGTATCTAAATGAAATCTATATGGGGCGAGGCTGTGCGGGGGTGGCTTGTGCTGCTCCGGCCTACTTCGGCAAAGATGTCTGGTCGCTTGATCAGGCCGAGACTTGCCTGCTGGTAGGCTTGATCCAGTCCCCTGAGCACTATAATCCCGCTACCAACTGGGAAGGATTGAAACTTCGCCAGGAAACGGTAATAAATGTACTGGCCGAACAGGGTCTGGTGGATCCTGCTCAGGTTCAGGTACTCAAGAACCAACCTATCACGATAGTCCCGGCTACGACTCGCCAAACACCTCACCCTTATCTGGTAAACTATATAGTAGGGAAAATGGAAGAAATGCTGGGCAAGGAACAGCTGTATCAAGGAGGGGTGTCGATCCACACCACCATCGATCGCACTATGCAAAACCAGGCGGAAATTGCGTTGGCTAATAATATGCGCAATATCGGTTGGCGAGGAATTATGGCCCGGGATGGGGCCTTGATATCACTTGACCCTAAGGATGGGGCTGTTAGGGCTATGGTGGGGGGAGCCGACTTCGGGAGAAATCAGCTTAATATGGCGGTATTGCCTCGTCAGCCTGGATCAGCTATAAAACCACTTATTTATGCTGCGGCACTTAATGAGCGACTTTTCAGTACAGATACCGTTATCAATAATAGTCCCCGGGATTTTGACGGCTATCGACCCACCAACAGTAATGCCTGGTCACCGACAGAAGCTACCGTAGCTGAGGCCCTGGTTCGTTCCTACAATGTGGCTTCGGTAGAGATACTAAATGGTTTAGGTCTGGATAAAGCCTTCACCTACCTGCAATCATTCGGAATCACGACCCTAGAAGAGGCTGATCGTCAACTGGCCTTGGGTTTGGGAGGCATGACCCGGGGCATTTCTCCGGCGGAAATAGCCGCTGCTTATGTGGCCTTTCCAGCCCAGGGCATGGTTTATGGATATCACATCATAGAGCGAGTAGTGGATCGGGATGACAGCCAGGTCTATCAGCATAAATTGCGTAGTAAGCGTGTTATCAAAGCCCGTACTGCTCAGAACATGGATAGTATGTTAGGTGAAGTGGTTACAAGAGGAACCGGAACCCGAGCGGCCATTCCTATACGATCAGCTGGCAAAACTGGCACTACCACTGACAGCCGGGATTTATGGTATGTTGGTTATACCACTGATCTGGTAACAGCAGTATGGATCGGAAACAGTGACGGAGAGCCGGTGACCGGGAGCGGGACCAGCGGGGGCAGCCTGGCTGCACCGGTGTGGAGAAACTATATGAATTCCCTTTACTATCAGGGAGTTCTGCAACAAAAACCCACTTACTCTTATCAGCGCGAACCGGTGGAAGAAGAGGCTAAAGTTCCAGAAGAAACCGAGAATCCCGGAAATATAGTCAATGAGGACGAAACCGAAACAGAAGTAGGCGACCCTTCGCAGGGATCGGACAGTGAACCGGAGACCCCTGTGCCCGACCCAGGGGCAGAAGCAAATGAGGAAGAAGATCAGGACGAAGGCATCCTCTTGAACCCCTCCCCAGGGGAAACAGATAGTCAAGTATTGCCCTAAACGTCTTTGGAGAGGAGACAAACACTATGCGCTATGAAGGTAATATTTTCCGACCTTTTAGTGAAGCTAACAGTTATTTACTACAGTGTACGATCGGTTGTTCACACAACCAATGCACCTTTTGCGGTATGTATAAGGACAAGCGCTATCGGGTCAGATCTCTGCAGGAAATAAAACAAGATATCCAGATGGCCAAAAAGCATTATGGGGACGTAGAAAAGGTGTTTTTGTGTGATGGAGATGCTATTGCCATTGATACCGAGATCCTGCTGGAAATCTTGGATGACTTAAAAAAAAGCTTTCCCTCTTTGCGTCATGTTGGTTGTTATGTTGGGCCTAACAGCACCCTGGCCAAGAGCTCATCGGAACTGGCTGCCCTGCGCGCTGCGGGACTAAAAAAGGCTTATTTGGGAGTGGAGACCGGCGATGATCAGCTTCTGCGCGAGGTCAAGAAGGGAGTAGGGGCTGATGAGATGCTGGAGGCGGGGCTTCGGTTGATACAAGCTGGCTGGAACCTATCGGCTATGGTTTTGCTGGGACTGGCTGGCCGAGGCCCGCGTTCTCATGAACATGCTTGGGCAACCGGACAGATGATGAACGAAATGCGTCCCCAGTATTTAGCAGCTCTAACTGTGACTGCGGTGCCGGGAACCGTTTTGTACCGACAGGTTGAAAAAGGAGAGTTTTCGATATTGGATCCTTTTGAGACTCTAGAAGAGATGAAGATCATGATGGAGGCTATTACCGCGGATTCTATAAAATTTGTGGGCGCCCATGCTTCAAATTACTTACCTATTAGCGGTACTCTGCAGAAAGACAAAAAAGACCTGCTACAAAAGATCGAGCACGTTCTGGATACGCGGGACACCAGGTATTTACGCAGTGATAATATGCGGGGATTATAACTTGTCCCACCAGTTGAAACCATTAAAAAGGAATAATCCAATGATAGCGGCTAGCAAGCCGAATCCGAGGCAAACCATTATAACAACCACTACCAAGGACTCAGCTGAACCCATAATATAAAACCTCCAGTGGTGAATCCTTGACTAATGATAGCATTAATCAAAGGATTTTGGTAATCTTTTTACACCTTATACCAATACAAGGGAACCTAAATAATGGTTTAATAGCTCGAGGTTGGCAACATCTTAGCCTCCTTTGCTTACTATAAAGCAAGGAGAGGTGAATAAGTATGCGTAAAAAAGCATCATCGATCGTTGCCATCTACAATAGAACCTTAAGCGATCAACCCTGGATACCACCGGGCGTTGAGTTGATGGCAGCAGAAAACATTTGGCCGACTACCCGAGGACAGGGAACTATCGTGGCGGTATTAGATACTGGCATTGATTACCGTCACCCTGATTTGGCCGGTAATGTTATTGGGGGGCGTAGTTTCATTCCAGGTGAACCGGATTACCTGGACTTGAATGGACACGGCACCCATGTGGCGGGCATTATCGCCGCCAACGGGAAAATTCTGGGGATGGCGCCCTACTCCAAATTGTTAGCCGTCAAGGTTCTCAACCAAAACGGCTTTGGGAGTTTCATATCTATTAAGCAAGGTCTGGCCTGGGTACGTAACTGGGTAGGGGAAAATGGAGAACGGGTAAATGCAGTTAATATGAGTTTGGGATCATCAGTTCCCAATAATGCCATGCATCAAGAAATCATCAACCTGGTCAACAGCGGGATCACTGTCATATGCGCTGCTGGAAATTCTGGTGATGGTAACCCTGATACTCCGGAAAAAGATTATCCCGCCTATTATCCTGAAACGATTGCTGTTGGTGCCATAGATCTGCAAACCGGTATTGCCAACTTCAGCAACTCTAATGACCGTATCGATGTAGTTGCTCCCGGGGTTAGCACCTACTCAACTTATTTAGATAATACTTATGTTGAATTATCGGGGACATCGATGGCTTCTCCTCATATTGCTGGGGCGGTCGCTTTAATCATCTCCTGTTATCAGAAACGTTTTAACGAGAACCCAACTCCTGAATACATTCGTGACTACTTGCATACGCATGCCGTTGATTTGGGAGAATTGGGTTTTGATACCCTTTATGGTTATGGATTGTTTACATTCAACACGGATGGCGGCAAAACTATCCGGGTGTTTCTTAGCAGAAACGGTTTTGGGATCAATTCTGACCTAACGCCTAGTTGAGGAAAGCATCTTCAAGAAATAGAGATGCAAGCTATCCGATGCAGCGCAAGGTAATAATTGCATATTGTATTTTAATCGGTTGGCTTCGACGATGAAACATAGCCAGCCTACATGGATAGAGGAATATCTGGTGCTTATCTACCTCATCTCTCCCCGGAACATCTATTCGCCAAAAAGGAGGAAAAGCCGCACTACTCATAGAATACAAATTATACACCTGAGGGTTCGCTATTGTTAAGGCACATGAAGGGGGATGATGTGATGACTGAAAAACTACACATCTTTGCAGTATCCGATTCGGTGGGTGAGACGGCGGAAAAGATCGCCGTAGCCTCAGTTTTACAGTTCAAGGTAGAGCGTAGTATAACCCGCTTCTCCCGGGTAACCAAAGAAGAACAGGTCATGGAGATAATTGACCAAGCGGCTGAAGAAGACGCCATCATAATTTATACCATTGTAAAACCGGAACTCAGTGCTTTACTAGCGAATAAAGCGCAAGAACGGGGAGTTCGCGCTGTTAATGTTTTGTTACCACTCTTTGAGGTAATTCAAGAAAAGACCGGTTTGAAACCTTCCAATATTTCTGGTCTTACCCACAAGATGGATGATCATTATTTCAATCGTATGCAGGCTATTGAGTTCACCATCGAGCATGATAACGGTCAAGATCTGGAGGGTTTTGGCGACGCTGATCTCATCATCCTGGGTTTGCCTCGTACATCCAAGACTCCATTGTCTATGCACTTGGCTAATTTGGGAATCAAAGTAGCCAATTACCCTATTCTCCATGACACAGAGATACCGGATGAAATTCTCGAACTAAAAGGTAAAGTCCCTATGGTAGGCCTCACTATAGATATAGATACCTTAATGGAACTCCGCCGCGAGCGTCTGAGAAGTTTCGAAGACGCTGATCTAGACACCTTGGATGAGCAGGTAGCAGAAGAACTGGATAACGCCTATCGTATATTCGCCAAACTAAAATGTCTGGTCATTGACGTTACCATGGATGATGTAGAAACCATTGGAAATACGATTACCCATAGGTTCAACCTACCCTTAAAAGTTAGCCATCGTCGGTTTTAAATAAGTGCATCTGAGGGGGCGATAGCCCCCTCAGGGTGTCGAAAAAGTCGACACCCTGCCAGAGCGAGCAAAA